>JAGFXW010000220.1 GCA_017861495.1 Bacillota bacterium | reverse complement strand
TGTATCGGGCCGGGAAGCGTAGAGCGGTGAAATAGCCGGCTGCGTATAAATAAAATATCCCATGCCATAACAGCGCGCTTCGCTGCGTTCGACCGAAGTGCACGCCGGCAACACAATGTCTGCATGCTTGCAACTGTCAGTCATAAAAATATCCATATTCACGAAGAAATCGAGCTGTTCCAGACTGTTTAAGAAACCTTCTGAGTCTGGCCACATTCGGTAGTTCAATCCAAAACCAACCAGCGCTTTTAGCGGATACGGCTTGCCGGACCGCAATTGTTCCGGCAGATGCATCGCCTGGCCTTCTTCGGTAATCAATTCTTTCCAGACAGGAAATCGTTCCGATCCGACCCGCGGCGCCATCTCAGCCCAGGATCGGGGCTGGACAAAATCGTGTTCACGGGTGGGGATCATCCCCGGGGTATGAATAAAACTGGGAGGGATGACACGGTTTCCGCCGGTAACATCATAGTTGCCGGTTAATCCCGTTAAAGCAAATACCGCCCGGTAATTTTGCACACCATTGGTATGATGGACTACCGGCGCTGCGCTCGGCATAATCGATGCAGTTGACGCCGCGGCATACAGCCGGGCCGCTTCACGGATCTTGCCGGCAGGCACTGCGGTAATTTCTTCCCCTCTTTCCGGTGAAAATTGTTTGACATATTCCCGATATTCTTCAAAACCGTAGGTATAGTTGGCAACGAAGTCCTGATCGTACAATTTTTCCTCAATAATTACATTCGCCATAGCTAAAGCGAGGGCTCCGTCTGTACCCGGACGCAATCGCAGATGAATATCCGCCTTTGCCGTAGTCGGCGTGTGACGGGGATCCACAACGATCATTTTCATGCCCCGCTCTTTGCCCTTCAATATCGCTCTGGCATTGCCCGGATTATTATGAAAAGGGTTCGCACTCCATACAAGCAGACAATTCGTATTCAGCAAATCCGGCCCGCCCGGCTGCCCAAACACCAATTTTTGGGCTAAGACCATAGCTTGGAAGCAGGTGCTGGACTCGGTCAGATAGTTGGGAGAACCAAACGAATGGGCTAACCGTTTCAGATAGGGCCGGAAATACTTGGTGTAGCCGGAAAAAAACGCAACCGCTTCCGCACCTTGCCCGGCTTTTATCCCGTTCAATTTATCGGCAATCGTGGTTAACGCTTCGTCCCAGGAAATTTCGGCAAAATCCCCCGAACCTCTGGGGCCAACTCTTTTTAACGGGGTTTTGATGCGTTCGTCATGATAAACATATTGCCGGGTTGCCACTCCTTTGGGACATAACGTTCCCTTACTGTATGGATTTTCCATGCTGCCTTCCACTTTAATGATCTTGTCGTCCTTTACATACAAATCCAACCCGCACTGTGTCAATGGATCACAAATCGTGCAAATTGACTTTTTGACTTCAATGCCGGTTTCCGCCCCGGGGATCTTCCCTTTTAACAGTCTTTCCTTCTCATTCATTTTCCCATAACCTCCTTTAAAATTTCCTCAATCAACAAATGCTGTCCGTTAGAAAAATGTTGCAAAAGCTGATCCCGCCGCTTCAACCCTTTATACATTGCAGATCGGAGAACGCCAGGGCTGCCAATATCGTCGAGTATGTTTACTCCCTGTAAACGGCCGTCCCGCCAAAACGACTGGATATGGCGATTCTTGTCATTGATGCTTTTCGTGGCATCATAATTCATTACATCGCCTATCCCCACAAAATCCATCCCCATAAAGTGTGTGATATTCTGCGGGATGCTGCCCGGTATCGCATCATAACCGCCTGCCATATTCTTTCCGGCCGTTCGTCCCTGATAACGGGCATTCGCCCATAGACCAATGATCTGCGGAACACCGGTTAACCGGTTTTTTCCTTGCGCCGCATCGCCAGCAGCGTACAAACCTGGCACACTGCTCTGCATTCGTTCATCGACAAGAATACCATTCTTACACGCCACTTGCGATTTATTGATGAAGCCAATGTTCGCTCTCACCCCAACGCATATGCATACCAAATCGGCTTTCTCCGACGGGCTGCCATCGGCAAACCGGGCTTCCAGCCCGCCGGGGTATTCCACCAGTTCATCAAGGCAAGAACGAAAACGAAGCCGAATTCCCTGGCGGCACAATCGTTCTTCCATGATGGCCGCGCACGCCGGATGAGCGGCCAAAGGGAACAGATGCTCCGCCATATCCGCCAAGCACACTTCCATTCCTGCCTTATAAAACAATTCAACAAGCTTGATCCCTACCATAGACGCTCCAACTACAAGTGCTTTTTGCGGCTTGCAGTCCATCTTGGTCTTTAGCTTTATAGCATCATCTACCGTTCTCATAACAAAAACATTGGCGGAGTCTATTCCCGGAACAGTCGGCAATACCGGCGAGGCCCCGCTCGCTATTAAGCACTGGTCATATTTCAGCCGCAGCCCTTCCCCATTCATTACCACCTTTTGTTCCGCATCCAAAGAAACTACCGGCGAACCGGAAATCAGGCTTACAGCATATTCTGATAAATAGCCTTTCCCAGATCCATAAGGAAAAAGTTGTGAGAAACCTATTTTATCGGCAACAAAATAGGTAGTCAGCATTGGATTGTAGGCCGGCCATTCACTATCCGTCATGGCATGAATTTTTCCCTTATAGCCATTTTTTCGCTGCGATTTGATACATTCTACTCCGGCACTGCCATTGCCGATAATGACCACATTTTCCTCGCCATCCGCCACGCTACCACCGTCCAATTCAAGAATTAATTCGTCAGGCTGTCTGACAGGTTTACTCGATAATATTCGTTGTTGTTATTACGAATCCTTGCTGTTTAACAGTAAGCATTGCCTAAAATTTATATCCCATCACAAGTATCAAACAATCTTCCAGGCATGATTTCAAAAGAAACTTGCATTACCTTAACCAGTGGCGCTATAATTACAACCATAGATTACTAAAACCAACTTAACAGAACAAGTCTTTGCCGTGAGGTGCTTCTATGCTGTCCGTTGACATTACCAAACAATTACCTGACTTCACATTACAAATCCGATTCCAAATCGAGCAAGATATCCTCGTATTATTCGGCCATTCCGGCTGCGGCAAGACAACTATTTTGCGCTGTATTTCCGGACTCATCAAACCAGATTCCGGACAAATCCTGTATGATGGAGAAACTCTATTTGATTCCGGACGCGATATTTTTCTCGCTCCCAAAGATAGACAAGTGGGGTATGTATTCCAAGATTATGCGTTATTTCCTCATATGAGTGTCCATAAAAACATCTGGTATGGCGCCAAACAACCTACTTCCCATACTGCACAAACGTATGAACGCTTATTAAACCTGTTAAAAATCGAACACCTCACCAAACGGCACCCTACTCAACTATCGGGCGGTGAAAGACAAAGGGTGGCATTGGCCAGAGCCTTAATGGCGGAACCAAAAATCCTGTTATTGGACGAGCCCTTATCTGCGCTCGACAACACTACGCGCCTGGAACTGCAATCCGAATTGAAGGAAATGCAAAAACTCTGGGGCATTCCATTTATTCTGGTTACACATGATCCGAAAGAAGCAAAGAGCATGGGAAATCAATTTTTGTTTATTGAGCAAGGCCGGCAAGCTGATCCGCCAGCCTCTTGGCTGGCTCATGAAAAAGTAAGCGGGCGCAATAAATTCCCGGCAATCGTCACCGAAATTGTCCGCGGTCCGGTAATGTCGAAAGTAGTCATGAAAGATGATGGGCGTGAATTTATGGCCGTCATCACCACCGATTCGGTGGATGATCTCGATTTACAGTTGGGAAGCCCCGTCACCGCTATAATGAAAGCAACCGAGATGATGGTGCAAAAGTAAAAGAGAAGCCCGTGCCGGAACAATTTCCGACACGGGCTCTCTTCGCAGGTATAAGCATTTTATATTACATGCTTGTTCAGCATGGAGCAATTAATAGTCGTACCAGCCTTTATTGGTTTTTCTGCCCAGACGGCCGGCATCTACCAACTGTTTCATCGCCAACGGAGCTTTCCATTGCGCGCCGATTTCAGACTCGTAATAGTCTAAACCGCTTTTCAAAACATCCAAACCGATAATATCGGCCAATTCAAACGGTCCAATCGGGAGATACGTAGCCTTCATGGCCGCATCAATCTCTTCTTTGGTTGCCAAGCCTTCTTCGTATACTCTGAAAGCTTCCAGGAAGAGCGGCGTATAAATCCGGTTGGCAATGAACCCGGGTGAA
>JAGFXW010000219.1 GCA_017861495.1 Bacillota bacterium | reverse complement strand
ATTGGCGGACGTTGTATTGCCGGCGTCCGGTTTTGCCGAAAAGGACGGCTGTTTTGTCAATACGGAACGGCGGATCCAAAGAGTGCGCAAGGCCATCGAGCCGATCGGCCAGAGCCGGCCGGACAGCGAAATTATTATTGAGCTTGCCAACCGGCTTGGGTATAAAATGAGCTATGACCACCCTTCCGAAATTTTGGCGGAAATGGCGTCCCTGGCGCCAATCTATGCCGGTGTCAGCTACGAACGGTTGGAAGGAAAAGGGCTGCAATGGCCGGTTCCGCATAAGGATCATCCGGGAACGCAGTTTTTGCATGAAAACGGCCGTTTTACCTGTGGGTTTGGTAAATTTCATGCGATCGAACATCAGCCGCCAGACGAAGAGCCGGATGCGGAATATCCGTATTTGTTGTCCACGGGCCGAATCCTGTACCATTACAACATGACTACTGTCGGGCGGTCGCGCTGGCTCACCGAATTCCGGCCGGCAGAAAAAGCGATGGTTCATCCTGATGACGCCTGTAAATTGGGAATTAACGATGGCGATTGGGTTGAGGTGGAATCACGCCGAAGTACGGTAACGGCCCAGGCTTGGGTTACCGATAAGGTATTGCCCGGCATGGTATGGTTGTCCTTTCATTATCCGGAGTGCCCTACCAACGAGGTCACCAACGGCGCGTATGACCGGGTGACGAAAACGTACGAATACAAGGTTTGTGCCGTCCAATTGCGCAAGCGAACGCAGGAATAATACAAAAAGAAAAGGGAGAAAGAACAGGCCGTAAAGGTCAAATGTTCTTTCTTCCTTTTCATGTCGGACGGCGCATTTGCGCAATGCAGTGAAGCGAGGGCCGGCTATTCTAATTCAAAATGATTTCTATCAATCTGCGTTTCGGAACGTGGTGTACCTGATCTTGGTCGCGCCAATACTTGATATCGCCGTCAGGCTGTAATTCGTCGATGACGACGGTTTCCTTCGGTTTTCCCAGCGCAAGTACCAGCAGAATATCCTGGTTGTCGGGAATAGCGAGAGCCTCGCGCAGCTTCGTCTTTTGGATATTAGCGACCATGCAGCCGCCCAAACCGGCTTCTACGGCACCCAGAAGAATCGTCTGTGCAGCGATCCCGGTATCAGCCGGGTTTCCCATTTTGTAATTCTCTTCCTGCACAATCACGATGTAGGCGCTTGGCCGTTCGCCGGCCTCCGGACCCTGCCAGTCGCTTAAATAGCCGGCCCAGGCCAAAGAAGCAAAAACTTTTTCGTTCTGTTCTTTCTCGTACGACAAATAATACTTTAAGGGTTGCCGGTTGGCGCCTGACGGACTGAGTCTGGCCAGGTCGATCAAGTTCAGCAAGGTTTCCCGGGTGACGGGCTCCTCTTCGAAAAAACGGCGGTAGCTGCGGTTCTTTTTTACCAAGTCAATAAGCATCGTGTTCCCTCCTCAATGATCGATTTGTTTTTCTTAACCTCCGCATAAAACAGGCAGTACGACTATTTTGCAGCCGGACGGAATGAACGCATCCATCGTCCGTCGATGATCACCAGGATTTCATTCGGATCTATTTCCGGAACAGTGCGCTGTAAAAAGTCTTTGACCTGCGTGTTGGCCGGGATCGTCAGCGAAACTGCCTTGCGGGGACGTTGCGGCAGCTTCCATTCCACATAGACTGTTATATCGGCCATTGGGCATTGCTCCTTTAAAACGACATTTCTGCCAAGTCGTCTTCATTAATATCAAACACGCTGTTGGTTGCCGGGTTGGTTTCTTCGTAAAAATGTTCCGGCAAACGGTCGTGTACCTTGTTGAAGCCGGCTTGGCGGTTAAATTCCAATTCCCGGTTGAGGTTTTGGCGGGCGATTTGTTCCAGGTCCTGCAACGAGAGGTTCCAACCATGATACGCATTAATCATTTCAACCAGGATATCGCGGGTTTTCAGTCCGGGTGCAATCATGATGCAAAAACCAAGCATATCGATAAGCGATACGCCGATTTGCGCGTTCCGCGACGCAGGAACTTGCTGGTCTTTGGAATCATGACGGAGGTTGGCCCGGGTTACGTTGCCGGCGGTATGGTCTGCGCCCATCGCCGATGTTGCGTAGGTTACGCCGGTTCCCTTGATGGCTCGCGGTTCGTAAGCAGCCATCCCTTGGCCTTTTACGGCTGGAATACGGCGAACACCAAACACTTTACCGGTCACAACGCAGCCGGAGGCGATAATTTTTCCCAGGTATGTATCGGCAATAACCTGGCGCATGATATCGCGGATCGCGGCCTGGTCGCCAAATTTCAGCACGCCTGCTTCCATGGCAACGCCGATGGCGCAGCCGATTTCAATGGTATCGACGCCATAGTCGTTGCATAAGTAATTGAGTTCGGCAATGAAATCCAGGTCGTCGATCTGCAGATTGGAACCAAGGAGGGTCAGGGTTTCATATTCTAATGGCGTGACGACTTTGCGGCCGTTCTTGTCGGCAAAAATATTGGAACAGCGGACCAGGCAGCCCGGCATGCAGGAATGGGTAGGCGTTCCCTCGCCGCCTCGGGCCGTGATGGTTTGGTACAAGGCATCGCCGTTAATTTTTTCCGCGCCGGCGAAAGAGCCGGTCTGAAAATTGCGGGTCGGCAGACCGCCCAGTGCATTGGTCACTTCCATCATGCCTGCCGTGCCGTATTTGGGAAAGAATTCGGCGGTTTGCGGGGAAGAAAGGAGCATCTTGTGAAATTCGCGGACTTTTTCCGCGAATTGCTGGCGATCCTGCGCCTGCGGCGTCTCGCTGGTACCGTCATCCAAGACGATACCCAGCAAATGCTTGGCGCCCATTACCGCGCCGAGCCCGCCGCGTCCGCTGAACCGGCTTGGTACGCCGTCCGTGTCGTTGTTGGCAATTCCTGCCGTTAGCAACCGTTTTTCTCCGGCCGGCCCGAGGAGGATGATGCCGACTTTCTTTCCGTATTCCTGGTAAAGAAGGGAAGCCTTCTCGGTTAAGCCCTTGTTGTGCAGATGATTTGCCGATTGTAAGGTCGTCGTTTCTTTGCTGATATGCAGGATATACCATTGGTCATCTTCGCGAATGTCTTCCACGATGATGGCCCGGATTCCCATGCGGCCCATCTTGTAGGCGGCGATTCCGCCGGCGTTGCTTTCCTTGATACCGCCGGTCAGCGGGCTTTTGGCGCCGATCGAAAGGCGGTTGGCGCAGGACGTGGTGGTTCCGGCCAATAAGCCGCAGGTGATCACCAATTTGTTATTCGGACCCAGCGGTTCACAGAAAGCGGGGACTTCATCCGACAAGAACTGGGAAGACAAAGCCCGCCCCGCCAGGTATTGATAGGCATCCGGCAATTTATCCAACCGGGTGGATAAAGTTTTCATATTAACCCGTACTATGGCATCCAGCATCCTGTATCAACCTCCCGAAAATAATCCGGTCCACCTGAGAAAATTACTTTTGCAATTAACAAAAAATTCTACAGGGCTACAGGATTTACCTTCCGCCCGGCCAACAAGTTAGGGAAAAAGGCCCGGAAGGAAGAATAAGGTGTGGCCAACATGAAAAACCTTGGTCTGGTTGTTGAGAAAATTGCATAGCGACAGAAGAAAAAGAAAGCTTGCCAGCGGTGGAGTCTTCGGGATAAAATGAAGGCACAGAAAGAACAGCGCGATGCAAAATTGCGGACCTGGATATAAGAGAGAGTTGCTGGTTCAGGCCGGTTGAATACGAAAGAAAGGGGCGGACAATGATGGGGCAGAAAAACTATGATGCTTATCAGACAGAGTATTCCCAAAACAAGCTATTTGATAAAATTCTCCTGTATGCGAAGGAACTCGGCGCCGCTCTCGTTTACAAAGCGTTGCAGCTGTATTATGTGACCCGGAAGCCGGATGTACCGGTGAAGGTAAAAACCACAATTTACGGGGCGCTGGGGTATCTGATTCTTCCCTTGGATTTTGTGCCTGATCTTTTGCCGGTTGCCGGCTATGGCGATGATGCGGTGGCTATAGCGTTCGCGCTGGCGGTGGCGCATATGTACATTGATGACGCCGTGCGGGAAAAGGCCAAAGTGAAAATCGTCAGTATTTTCGGCCAAGGCGTGATGAAAATCGTGGAAGGGTAAAGAAGAAGGAGATTATCTGTCTGTATAGACTAAAAGACCAGCTTTTGCCGTACGGCAAAAGCTGGTCTGCGTTTATAGAGATTGTAATTTATCACGGGAACAGGAAGATACCGCCGGTTGCGACGACAATTCCCACAAAGAACAAGATAATACAGAAGCCGATCAAATCCCGGATGCTGATATTGGCGATAGCCAAGAGCGGCAGGGCCCAGAACGGACAAACGACGTTCCAGATGCTTTCGCCCCAGGCGACGCCCATGATGACTTTCCAAGGTTCGACGCCCAAGGCATTGGCCGCCGGCAGCATGAAGGGCGCTTGCACGACCCAGTGCCCGCCTGCAGACGGTACAAAAATACTAATAACCAGGGACGAGAGGAAGCAATAAAACTCGAACGTATTATAGGATGCGAGCTTTAACAACGCATCGGAAACCACATAGACAAGACCGCTGCCTTTCATAAGGCCCATGATAGCGGCATAGAAAGGAAATTGGAGGACAATTCCACCGGCGCTGGTAACGCCTTTGGTTACGGCATTGGAATAGGAAATTAGATCGTCATGCAGCCAGACGCCAAGGACAATAAAGATCAAGTTCAACATGTTTATATTCAGTTGGAAGCCTTTGGTGGCAAAGAAGTAGATAATATAAACCGTGCCGACCAGCGCCAGACTGTATTTCATAAACTTGCTGCGGTCAATTCGGTCAGCTAAGGTAGGATTGGCCGGCATAGGGGCGAAACTTGCCTCATCTTCTTCTTTAAAGGAAGCCGGGTCTACAATGACCATCTTCTCTTTTTTAGGGATGAGAAACAGACAGATAAATGGGATGACAACAGCCAAAACGACCGTAATGAAAATCGTTTGTGGATTGAACATGGTAAGAGATAAAGGTACAATGCCGATCTGTTTTTCTAAAAAGTGACCAGGGGTTGCAGAGAGAAGAGGAACGGAAGCCGACAAGCCGCCGTGAGTAATGATAATACCGCACCAGGCAGCAGCAACGACAGCTCTGAAGTCAACGTCCTGGCGGATTTTGGCAATTTCCCGGGCCAGCAAGGCGCCGGCAATCAGGCCAAGGCCCCAGTTGAACCAATATAAAACCATCGAAACAAAGGCAACAAATAAGACAGTTTGTTTCGGCGTATTCGGGATACGGGCGATGCGCCGTAAAAACCGTTCCATCGGTTTCGCGACCGCAAAGGCATAGCCGCTGACGATTAGTAAGGTCATTTGCATAGCGAAGGACAAAATGCCAAAGAAATCATCGCCCCAGAATTGAATCGTTTTTAAGGGATTCGTATGGGTGATACCGATAGCTAGACCAAACACGACCAGGGTAATAATCCAGGCGAGGATAAAAGGGTTTGGCAAATATTTTTGCATCACATCCACAAAAAACAGTACTAAACGATTGATCATAAGGTCACTTCCTTTTTTATGTAATTTTTTAGTCTTGCAGAAAATGTACACCGTTTTCCGAAAGCGATAAGTGCAACCGGCAGTTTCCGCCGAACTTGTGCAGGATCGGCGGAAAGCGGTTGGTTACGTTAAATATAATAATCGGAAGCCTTTAATTGATGAATTAATTTTTGCATGAATTTTTTCTTGATGCCGGGAATTTCTTCGGCCGGATAGTTGTAAAAAC
>JAGFXW010000218.1 GCA_017861495.1 Bacillota bacterium | reverse complement strand
GCCTCAGTCTTAAGTTCGCTCTAAGGGTTCGGCGGGGGCAATAACCCCCTCCGAACCTAAGGCTCACTTAAATGATCAGTCCGCTAAATCCTGCAGGAACAATTCGCATTGTTCGGCCGTCGGCGCTTTACCGTGCCAATCCACTGCATTTTCCATTTGGCATACGCCTTTTCCTTTTACCGTATTGGCCACGATCATGGTTGGCTTGCCTTTGACCGTTTGCGCAATCTGTACGGCATCATAAATGGCCTGATAATCATGTCCGTCGGCTTCGATCACATGCCAGCCAAATGCCCGCCATTTTTCCGGTATCGGCAGCGGCGACAGGACTTCCGCAATCGGCCCGTCAATCTGCAGGCCGTTATAATCAACAAAAGCCGTCAAATTGTCCAGTTTATAATGAGCGGCAAACATCGCCGCCTCCCAGATTTGTCCTTCTTCCAGCTCCCCATCGCCCAGCACCGCGTAGACCCGGTAATCCCGTTTATCCAAGCGTGCCGCCAGCGCCATGCCATTGGCCGCGCTCAAGCCCTGTCCCAGCGATCCGGTCGACATATCCACCCCCGGAACATCTTTCATACTGGGATGGCCCTGCAAACGACTGTCAATTCTCCGGAACGTCAGTAATTCGTCCTGGGAAAAATAGCCCTTTTCTGCTAAAACCGAATACAGCACTGGGGCAGCATGGCCTTTAGACAGCACAAACCGGTCCCGGTTGGGGTCCGCCACTTTTTCCGGACCTGCGTTTAATACCATAAAATACAATACCGTTAGTATGTCCGTTGCCGATAAAGATCCGCCCGGATGGCCGGACTGCGCTTCCGTAACCATGGAAATGATATTCCGCCGGATTGAATTTGCCCGTTTTGCCAAGTCTTGCAGCTGCCCGTCTGTCAGCTTTATTGTTTCCATTGTCATCCTCCTTATACTTTCGAGCGTATTACCCGGAAAACCGTAATGTTATTTAAACAATCAATGCCGCTTTGCCAGCAGTTCCAATGCCAGTTCCGCATTATGGAACGCCTGGGCCCGCAGAACGCTAATTGCTTCTTCCCAGTTTTTTCTGTTTTTTTTCACGGCCAGTCCCAATTCCTTGACCTTCGTGATGACAGCATCGGCAGTCATCGTTTGCAGCGTGCCGGCCGGCCGGTCCTTCAAGGTTGCCAAAAACCGGTCGATTTTCGGATCGTAGGAAATACCGACCAGCGGCGTCCGCATCACCGCCGAAAAAATCAAGGCGTGCAGCCGGATCGCAATCAGCATGTCCAGGTTCCCCACCAGCGACAGCAATTCCGCCGTGGTATAGTCTTCCTCCAGCACTACTGCTTTTTGTTTCATATTTTTGGCAATTTTACGAGCCGCTGCCACATCATCCGGCGACTGCATCGGAATGAAAACCACCCGCGCGCCCATTTCCGTGATCAGGCGATCAGCCGCCTCGGCAAGCGCGCGTTTGTAATGAAGCCAGTCCCGCCATTCCCGTACGGCAATGCCCACCAGCGGAGCTGCCCCTTCCAACCCGTTGCGCCGCAAAATCAACCGCCCGATCTCCTTATCGACCGGATGGAGGGCCAGTACCGGATCAGCCGTAACATACACCGGCGGCCTGGTCACCTGCAAAAACCGCAGTTCGTCCCGTGATCCTTCATCGCGGACCGTAATCAGATCAACACGGTTGCCGATTCGGCGCATCATGGCTTTTGCCAGCGCGCCGCGGACCGGACCGATCCCCTGCGCATACAGCATGACTGGTTTGCCCATTTTCTTCGCCAGCCAAACGATACTGAGATAATAATACAAACTCCGATTGCTCGTCACATCCTGCAGCAAGCTTCCGCCGCCGCTGATTAACAAATTACTGCGGGCCAGCACGCGGACAACACCGGCATAATTCAATCGGTGCACCGCTTCCACCCCATGCCGGCGGCGGGTTTCTTCCGGATTGCCGGAGATAACGGTCAGGCGGATCTGGGGATCCAGATCATCAAACGCTTCAATCATGGCAGCCAACATCGCTTCATCGCCGGCATTACCAAACCCGTAATAGCCGGAAATTACAATCTCTGTCATCGGCGCGCGGTCTCCTTCCCCAGGAAAAACGACAAATAGTGCAGAATTTGAACGCCAACCACCGCCAAAATTCCCATCACAACCCCTAATGCCAAACCGTCAAGCCCGCGCACAAACGACATAAATAACGGCGTGCGCATATGGGCGAACGTTTCGACCAAAGAACCCTGGCCGATTGTTGCCATGACCACCAAGGCAAAATGCAGCATGCGCGGCCACTGCCGCCAAACTGCCATGGCTGCCAGAAAAAACGCCGGGTGGCCGATGATGAATTCTTTTTCACGCGGGCGGGCATACATCGCATCTTCCAAAAACGCCCGCAGCTTCAGTTCAAACTCCGGTACCGGAACGCCTGCCGTATGGCCGGAGCGGCCGACAAAGACCCAGGCAACCACAGCGACAGCGGCTGCAATCACCATAGTCTTCACATACACTGGATAGTCCAGCAGCTTCACGACCTGCTGCCATGCTCCCCGCACGTCATGAGCCCCGCTAGTCTTGAATATTTCATAACGGGTTAAATACACCAATGAAATCAAAATCAATGGCATAACAAACGTTAATTTTACGCCGCGGTAAATTTCCATCTCCAAAAAGAACCGGACATCGCCCAGAATGGCGCTGATATAAAAACCGCCGATCATCGACAGCAATACCGTAATCGTCAGGCCGCACACGCCATCGCGCAAAATACGCAGCAAGGAAGCCCCCTGGGCCGGAGCAAGGCTCCGCCAGCGGTCCAGCTGCCAGGTCATCGCCAAAACAGGGAATAGGATTGCACTCGCCAAAGCAACTGCCTGCCGGACCACCATTCCACTGCCTTTCAACACTGGAATAACCATAACCAGCGTCAATACCAGCCATAAAAGATATTGGTAGCGCGGCGCAAACGAACGCAGCTGCGTCAGGAATAATACCCCGGCCGCTGTTGCTCCGGCAACCACCACCGACAACAACCACGGGCTGGGGAAAAACGGAGGAAAGGTTCCCGCCCGGCCAATCGAGAGTCCACGGCTCTCCATCTCCGCCCGCACACCGGCAACATAGGCCAAATTCGTTTCCAACAACGTTTTACCCGCATCCGGCTTATCGAATTTGCGCAGCATATTGATGCGGATATTCCGTTCCAGATCCGTAACCGCCCAGCGGTGCACCGCCTCGCTCAACTTGAGTTTCGGCTGTTCTTCTTTCGGGATTACATACACGCGGGCGGCTTTGTAGCCATTCAACGCCGCCAGCGCCGCCAGCCCTTCCTGTTTCACAAATTGAAGCTGCAGCGGGTGCTCAATCATCCCCAGCGTCAAATCCCTCTGCCGCATTTTTTCCATCGTCAGATTCAATTGCCCCGGATAGCCCAAGGCCTCTTCCCCGACAAACATCACCGTAGAGACCTGTTCCACCGCAGCCAGCCGGTCAAACACGGCTTCCACGTCTTCCGCCCGCACTTTGACGTAGTTCGTCGGGCGCGCAACCACCAGGAATCCTTGTCCGGCCACTTCCTTCATTTCGGCTGCCGACAGGCCCAGGTTCCATTTCACGGCTTTTTCGTAATTTCCTTTGGCCGCCAGCGCATTGTCGCGCCCTGGCAGCATCCGTACCCGCTCCGGACTTAACCGGCGGGCCAAATCGCTCTGCACCTCGGCAAACACAGCCGGATCCTGCCCGACCACATAGATGTCTTCCGCTTCAATCTGTCCCGATTCGACCAACGAGCGCCAATACGGGTCGGACAACGTTCCCGTCCGGTATTGATGCAGGAAATGCGACCCGGGCATTGCGGTCACCTTGCCGCTCTTGTTTAGCTTTTCCAGCGTTGTTTCGTATACGGCCAGGGAAGTAATCCCCGCCGCCTTAAACTGCTGCAGCAAAGCAGGCGTGGAAACGCCTTCCGCTTCCGCCAATTCTACGATATCCTCATAATCCATGACCATTTCAACACGCAAATTAGCGCTTTCCAAGGTATGCCGCTGCCAGCCAATAGCCAAAGCGGCAATCAGTCCCAGAACGATCAGAACGATCAATACCCGGTTATATTTACAATCTGCCAAAGTACTCCCCTTCGCGAAATCAAAGATTTCGAGCCTCAGTCTTAAGTTCGCTCTAAGGGTTCGGCGGGGGCAATAACCCCCTCCGAACCTAAGGCTCACTTATATCCTTTTTCTCTTCCCGCCCCAATCCCTGGGACATAAAATCCACGCCCGTCCCACGATCCCCGGACCGCTAAAACGCAAAGGCGCAGTCTTCCTGTAATGCATCCAGAACATAATTTTTATTCGGGATCAACAGTCAGAATCCTGCCGTTACTAAAAATCTTCACCGGTTGCCCAAGTTACGGATTATCCAAAGGCACGCGACTATCCATATACACAGTCACTTTGCCCTGCTCCATCGTAACCTCGCGCACACCCACGGCAAACGGCAGTTGCCGCAAGTCCGCCAACGGAATTTCCGTCAGCAAAGCGCCGCCGATGTTGCCGGCCAGCCGGTCATTCAGGCTGAAATGTTCGGTTACGAACCGCAGCTGCCGCCCATCCCCAACAATCCGGCCATCCATCGTCGCCTTGAAGGCAACCGGCCCAACCAACGCCAATTGCGCATCGATGATGACCCGGCCATCCCGCACCGTCACCACCGCATTTTTGACATATTTCACGTTGGCGTTCAGATACCGCGCCAGCTCTTCCTGCGTAATCACCCCGGATAACTCGATCTTTCCGGCCGTTGCCAGTACAAGGCGCCGGTCCATCAGCAAGGCCGGCATGTCAAAAGAAGCCGCAGAAATGGCAATCTTGATTTCATCAAACAACAGCCGGCCGGTTTGCGCCTTGGCCGCCGAAATCGTCATTTCGTCAAACTTTCCGCCCAGCATCAGCAAGGCCGGCGTTTTTTCGACCTGGGCTGTAACTTTTTCCGCCCGGATCTGGTTTTCCACGCTGCGAGCCACCAAACCGGAAACCAGCCGTGGAAGGAAAACCTGCGCCGCGACCACCAGCAACAAACCAAGAACCAACAACCCGGCAAGCAAACGCTTCATCCCGGTCACCCCTTTATGCCGCTTTTTAGGTACGCCTCAATAAACAAATCAATTCCACCGTCCATGACCGCCTGCACATTGCCGGTCTCCGCATTGGTCCGGTGGTCTTTCACCAAACTGTAAGGATGGAACACATACGAGCGAATCTGGCTGCCCCACTCGATCGCCTGGTAATCGCCGCCGATCTCCGACAACTTTTCCTGCTGCTTTTGCTGCTCCAGCTTAAACAATTTCGCCCGCAGCAACCGCAAACATTGCTCGCGGTTCTGGATTTGCGACCGTTCGCTCTGGCACTGTACAACCACTCCGGTCGGAATGTGCGTCATCCGCACGGCCGAATCCGTTTTATTGATATGCTGGCCGCCGGCGCCGCTCGCGCGGTAGGTATCGACCCTGACATCTTCCATATTGATGACCACATCCACCGTGTCCTCAATATCCGGCATCACATCCAGCGCGGCAAACGACGTATGCCGCCGGGCATTCGCATCAAACGGCGAAATCCGCACCAGCCGGTGCACGCCCTTCTCCGCTTTCAGATATCCGTAGGCATTTTTGCCGGAAACCAGCAGCGTAGCGCTCTTCACGCCAGCTTCATCGCCATCCAGAAAATCCAACGTTTCCACTTTATAGCCATTTTTCTCCGCCCAGCGCATATACATCCGGAGCAGCATCTGCGCCCAGTCCTGGGCCTCGGTACCGCCGGCGCCGGCATGCAGCGTCAAAATCGCATTATTCGCATCATACGGACCGGATAACATCAAATTCAATTCCAGATGCTCCACGTCCTGATGCAATTTTTCCATTCCATCCGCAACTTCCGGGTATACGCTTTCATCTTTCTCATCCATGCCCAACTCCCACAGCACCTGGATATCGCTGTACCGCTCGGCAAGGCTATTGTATTGACCGACATCATCTTTCAATGCCGTCAGTTCCTGCATGATTTTCTGCGCGCCGACCGGTTCATCCCAAAAACCGGCATCCCCGATCATCGCTTCCAGTTCCGCGATTTTCTCTTCTTTGCCGGCTACGTCAAAGAGACCCCCGTAATTCGTTTAATTTATCCTGAAAATCCTCCACGTCACGCCGTAAATCCTCTAATAGCATTGTCTATAATCCCCCTAAAATAATTGTGATCCAAGACTAAATTTTAACACTATACAGCGGATAAAGCAAACCGAATAAAACTTCAATAAAAAAAGACTTAGTATGTACTAAGTCTCTTGCAGCCATAAAATAAAAAACAATAATGTTTTCACTATGCTCGACATCTTTCCGCAATCGGACAATATCCAAGAGCGGAGGTCAAGCGACAGAGTCGGAGCGATGGATATTGTCCGATTGCGGAAAGCAGCAATAGAAATTATAAATGAGTTATTATCATCCAACAAGCGGTTCAAAAGGGTTGAGATGCCAGGAACAACAAGGCTTGCGACGCGACGCGACGCGTACAAAATCGTACGTGGAGCGAGCAAACGCAGTTGTGATTGCGCAACTCTTGGCGCTTTAGCGCCTTAGAGTTGGCGGCATACTCCTTGCGGGTGCACCGCAGATTAGCCCTTTTCAACCGCTTGTCACTTTACGCTACAACTATACTATTAGACCACCGTCCGCACTTATCGCCCCACATGGCGACAATGCGGTCATCCATCATCACTTTCACAACCTCGCACACGTTCGCGCAGCCGTTGCAGATGAAGCTGGTCGGCTTGAACGAAGACTCCAGCGCCGCGTAGCCGCGGAACGCCGTCGTCCGGCCGGTGCTGGCAATATGCTCCCGCGCCAGGATTGCGGACCCGATCGCCCCCATCACGTTATAGTACTTCGGGATCACCACTTCATGGCCGATTTCCGCTTCAAACGCGGCCTTGATCCCTTTATTGGCGGCAACACCGCCCTGGAAGACAAACGGCGGCGTCAATTCCCGGCCCCGGCCCAGGTTATTGATATAATTCCGCACCAAGGCTTCGCACAGGCCGCGGATAATCTCCGCTTTGGAAAAACCATACTGCTGTTTGGCAATCATGTCCGACTCGGCAAACACCGTACACCGGCCGGCAATACGAACCGTATCTTTCGCACTGAGCGCCAAATCGCCGAATTGTTCGATCGGAATTTTCAGGCGTTCCGCCTGATGGTCGAGGAACGATCCGGTACCCGCCGCGCAAATCGTATTCATCGAAAAATCGGTCACCATCTGGTTGCGCAACACAATGATTTTTGAATCCTGGCCGCCGATCTCAAAAATTGTCCGCGCATCCGGATGAAAAGTGATCGTAGCCGTTGCATGGGCCGTAATTTCATTTTTAATGATGTCCGCTCCGACCAACAACCCTGCCAACTGGCGTCCGCTGCCGGTCGTTCCGATCGCCTGCACCCGCCAGCCAGGCTGTAAGGAATTCATCAAATCACCCAAGGCCTTCTTCAAAGAAGAAACCGGCTGTCCCTCCGTCCGGTTATAGGACGAATACAAGACCGTGTTTGTGTTGTCGATCGCGATGATATTAATGCTTACCGAACCAACATCAATTCCAATATAAATATCTTTTACCATCGTATTTCCTTACCCCTCCCTTTAGCGGGCCGCTATTCCGGGCATGCCGGAGCGACGAATTTTTTTGCCAATGACCAGATCCAAAAATGCCTCCAGACGGGTCTGATTATTCGCAGTTCCGCGCTGTTCATCCAACGCC
>JAGFXW010000217.1 GCA_017861495.1 Bacillota bacterium | reverse complement strand
TACGGATCCCAAGATCAGCTTACGCCGACTGGTCAATGACAACACCGCCAATCTATTTACACTATTCCGTCAGGCGCCCTGCCTGCCGTTAGCCTTGCAAGATCAATGTAGACTTACTTCAGGCGGAGGTTTTTGCTCCATCTGAAGTGCCTGTGCCCCGAGGGGTATAGTCGAATTTACTTCCGATCTACAGCCTGTTGATCCCCGTCCTAAAAGGGCGGGATCTTACAGGCTGTGAGAAGGATCAATCATTTTTCTACGCGTCTTACGGCAAATAATCCATCGGGTTCGTCGGCGAACCGTTCACCCGCACTTCAAAATGGCAATGCGGCCCGGTCGAATAACCGGTAGAACCGGCCCGGGCAATCACTTGCCCTTTTCCGACCCGCTGGCCTTCGCTCACCAGCAGTTCCGAGTTATGGCCGTACAAGGTGGATATTCCCCGGCCGTGGTCAATGATCACGGCATTGCCGTAGCCGCCCATCCAGTCCGCATAAATCACCACGCCGCCATCCGCAGCGAGAATAGGATCCCCGTAATCCGCACCGATATCCAACCCCGAATGATAGCGGGCCGTTCCAAAAATCGGATGGGTCCGCCAGCCGTACGGCGATGTAATCGGCCCCGAAAGCGGCCAGATCATCCGGCCCGATCCCACGCTGCCCGCATTGCCGCTGCGGCCGGACTGGATATTGCGGATCATCTGTTCAATCTGCCGGGACATTTCCGCCAGTTCCTGATAAGCCTGCTCCGCCATGTCGCGTTCGTACACGGCCGATTCCAGTACCGCCTTGCGTTCCTGGCGCCGTTTTTCCGCCAACTGGCGGGTCGCTTCAGCGGCCTTCTGCAAATCAATCAAAGCGGCCTTATCCCGCTCCAAGGCGGCCCGTTTCTCTAACACCAGCTGCCGTTCCGCCGCCACTTTGGCAATCAACGTCGCATCCTGGTTCAACACCCGTTTCAAAATTTCCATCCGCGTCGCAAAATCCGTGAAATCATTGGCCCCAAGCAACACATCCAGATAGTTGACCTGGCCGTTTTCATAGATGTCGCGCATCCGCTTGCTCAAGATCCGGTTGCGCGCGGCCAAATCCCGTTCCGTTTTCTCTAAAATTTCCGTGTTTGTTTCAATTTGCTGCTCGGTATACTTCCGTTTGGCTTCAATCGATTTATATTCTTTCTGGGCCGCAGCCAAATCGGCTTCAATCGCCCGCAGTTGCTCCGAAATGCTGGCTACCTTGCGCTGAGCCGCATTCGTGCGGTGTTGCTGCGCTTCCATCTGTTCCTGGATCTGTCCCAATTCCTGCTGCCGCTGCTCGATTTCATCGGCCAACACCGGAGCAATCATGGAAAACAGGAACACGCCGACAAGAAGTGTGGCAATGCCATAGCGTAGTTTTCGGATCATTCTCATCCCTCCATCAGACTTTCATGAACCGCTTCAGCGAAATGGTGCTGCCCAGCGCACCGATGATCGTGCCCAGCACCAGCAACAGGTAACTTATATTAGCAATAAACGGTGATCGCGGAATCAACGGCAAAAACGCCAAGGATTCGTAGACCTTGCTGGTCAAAATTGCATATGCTTCCGACAAGAAAAATACGGCAAACAAAGCACCGGTAAAGCCTAAAATCATGCCTTCAATCAAAAACGGCCAGCGGATAAACCAGTCGGTAGCGCCCACATACTTCATGATGCCAATCTCGCGCCGCCGGGCAAACACTGTTATCCGGATCGTATTGGAAATAATAAACAATGCCGCCAAGGCCAAAAACAAGATCAACACAATGCCGAACCAGCGGACCATCTTCGTCAGGCTGAATAAATGTTCTATGACATCCTGGCCGAATTTAGCGGTTTCAACCCCTTTAAACTCAGCAATCGCCTGCGCCGTCGGCTTCACCATCTCCGGTTTGTCCACCTTCACTTCAAACGCGTTCGGCAATGGATTGGTATCGCCCAAAGCGGTCAGCAGCCCCTGCTGTTCGCCCAACCGCTGTTTGAATCGGGCCATCGCCTCGTCTTTGCCGACAAACGTCACCATCGTCACGCCGGGCAGCTTGGTGATTTTCGTTCCGACTTCCCGCATCTCCCTGTCGGTCAAATTATCCTGCAGGTAAATCGAAATTTGCACCTGTGATTCCAGCACCGAAGCCATGTTGTTCAAGTTCAACACCATCACCAGGAACAGACCCAGGATCAACAACGATAATGCCACCGTGCTGACAGAAGCGATACTCATCAAGCTGTTCCGCCGCAGCGAAGAAACCGCTTCCCGGATAAAATATTCCACCGTTCTAACTTTCATAACCATATACTCCTATTGCTTCATCGCGGACAATGCGTCCTTTTTCAAAGGCAATGACCCGGCGTTTCATCGCATCTACCACCGTCTTATCATGCGTCGCCATGACCAAGGTAGTCCCATCCGCGTTGATCTTTTCAAAAATTTTCATGATATCCCAGGATGTATCCGGATCCAGGTTGCCGGTCGGCTCATCGGCAATCACCACGCGCGGCTTATTCACAATGGCCCGGGCAATCGCCACCCGCTGCTGTTCGCCGCCCGACAGTTCCGACGGCAAATTGCGCGCCAACTCACGCAATCCGACCAAATCGAGAACGTGGTTGACCCGCTTCTGGATTTCCCGCCGCGGCGCCTCGATTACCTGCATGGCAAAAGCGACATTTTCATATACGCTCTTATTCGGCAATAACCGGTAATCCTGAAAAACAATTCCCAAATCACGCCGTAAATACGGCACTTCACGCAACGACAGCTCGGTAATATTACGCCCATTCACAAAAATTTGGCCGTTGGTCGGCCACTCTTCCCGGAAAATCAATTTCGTGAATGTAGATTTTCCAGCTCCACTCGGTCCAACGACAAACACAAAATCTCCTGCGGCAATATCCACTGTAACATCGGAGAGGGCTACAGAACCGTTGCTGTACACTTTGGAGACATCGACCATTTGTATCAAAAATCCCACTCCCTTAGGCAATTTTGCCCATATTACATTTGCATTTCGACGTATGAAAGCAAATCCCTTTTTTTACGCGCATCAGAGGGACGGTTTTTTGACTTTCCAGTCAAAAAACCGTCCCCCAAATAAACCACGGTAAATCGCAGAAAACTACGCTTTCCGCTGAATCACCCGTTGCGCCGCAGCGGCAATATCCGCTGCCGTCAATTTATATTTTTTCAACAACGCAGCCGGAGTTCCCGACTCGCCAAACGAGTCCATAACACCAACCCGCTCCGCCGGCGCCGGGGAATTCTCCATGAGCACTTCTGCCACGGCACTGCCCAGTCCGCCGATCACGCTGTGCTCTTCACAGGTCACAATCGCGCCCGTATCGTTCGCCGCCTGAATGATCGCCTGGGCGTCAATCGGCTTAATCGTCGGCATATTCAATACCCGGGCGTTCACACCGGCTTCTTTGAGCAAATCGGCTGCTTCCACTGCCGCCGAGGTCATAATCCCGCAGGCGATCAGCGTAACGTCCGCTCCGTCGCGCAACTGGACCGCCTTGCCCACTTCGAACTTGTAATCGTCGCCAAACAATTCCGGCACCGCCATCCGCCCCAGGCGGATATAAACCGGGCCTTTATAATTGGCGGCAAATTCAATCGCGCCCTTCGTTTCTGCGGCATCCGCCGGAACAATAACCGTCATGTTCGGTAAAGTCCGCATTACGGAAATATCTTCGATCGCCTGATGCGAAGCGCCGTCTTCGCCGACGGTTAATCCGGCATGGGTAGCCGCAATCTTCACATTTAGTTTTGGGTAACAAACTGAATTGCGAACCTGCTCAAACGCGCGGCCGGCCGCAAACATCGCAAACGTCGACGCAAACGGGATTTTCCCCGCTGCCGCCAGACCGGCTGCCGTCCCAATCAGATTCTGTTCCGCAATCCCGCAGTTAAAAAACCGGTCAGGAAACGCTTTTGCAAACACACAGGTCTTGGTTGACTTAGAGAGGTCCGCATCTAACACAACAATATCGTTATTGACAGCGCCCAAATCTTTCAGCGCGTCACCATAGGCATCCCGGGTTGCTTTGGCCATTCTATTTCCACCTCAATCTTTTTTTATCTCGTTAACAGCCTGTAATACCCCATTCGGGGCACAGGGACGCCCTCTTAGGTCGGGGATCAACAGGCTATAACACTCGAAACCCTAAAGGGAAACTTCGGCTTCGCGAAATCAAAGATTTCGAGCCTCAGTCTTAAGT
>JAGFXW010000216.1 GCA_017861495.1 Bacillota bacterium | reverse complement strand
CGTTCCAACTCCAGTAGTTGTACCGCCAGATACAAATTCCGCTCCAGATTGGACGCGTCCAAAATATTAACGATCAGATCCGGTTTCTCATCAATGATAACATTGCGAGCCACCACTTCGTCCAAGGAGTTGGCGGTCAAACTGTAAGTGCCCGGCAAATCGATCACCATTAAATCCTGTCCATGGAATCGTCGAAATCCTTCCCGCCTTTCCACGGTAACTCCCGGATAATTACCCACGTGTTGCCGCGCGCCCGTAATGTTGTTAAAAATAGTAGTCTTGCCGGAGTTTGGATTTCCAGCCAGCGCCACCGTTACACATGCCGTTGACATCACAAATCCCCTCCCCTCACGCTGATTTCAATCAAAGACGCTTCCGCTTTTCTCAATGAAAGATTGAAATTTTTCACTTTGATCTCCATCGGATCACCCAGCGGAGCATACTTCTGAACCCGCACAAGAGTTCCCGCCACAAGGCCCATGTCAACAATACGCCTCTTTACAGGCCCAATGCCTGTTACCCGATTGATAACGCCCGTTTCACCCGGAAGCAAGGAATCTAATGTCTTCTTCATTTTTTCGCTCCTGTCCCACATAGTTTATTGATAATATTTTTCATTTGTTTTAATGATATGCCAGTTCGCTCAACCTGTCAATCCATTATGAAAATATTTCTCATTTGCATTCTTTTCATAAACAACAATTTTTGAACAGGCATGCGCAAATTTATTTGAGAATACATAAAAAACGCTGCCATTCCGCTGACGCTATACGTTTTTTTGTATTAATCAATGCATTTGCAGTACAGCAACAAATGGAAAGAGCCTGGACGTCGATCAACGTCCAGGCTCTTTCCATTCCGATCTATTTTTAGCATTTGATAAATTATCTCAAATTTTTGTTCCAGTTTCATTCCCGGATGACTAATAGCACTCCCGCAACAATCAAAGTCGTGCCAATCCAAAAAGGCAGTCCAACCTGTTCACCCAAAAAGATCCAGCCAAACAACGTTCCGACGAGCGGCTGAAAGAAAAAGTACAGTCCGCCGCTCCCTGCATCCACCAACTGCAATCCTTTGTTCCAGAAATAAAAAGCGCCTGCCGTAGAAATTGTTCCAATATAAAGGATGCCGCTTAAAATAGCAGGCCTCGCTATAATTTGCAAGTGTTCCGTTTGCATCTGGGAAACCGCCAACGGAGTCATGGCGACCATCGCAACGAAGATCGCGTAGGTAGTAACAACGACCATAGAACAGCCCTCAGGAATTTTTTTCACGAGCACGGACATCAATGCCCATGTCACCGCCGCCAACCCCAGAATAAATCCACCCATTCGCGTCGATTCCCCAAGATCGCCAATGCCGACTATACTCAAGACTCCCGCCGTCGCCAGACAGAGAGAAACAGCCTTCTTTACAGTAATCGCTTCCTTAAGCAGCAGACGGGCAAACACCACCATAAACGCCGGTGTTGCCGCCGTAATTACCGATCCCATCTGTGCCGACGATAAGTGTGTCCCGGCAAATTGCGCCCAAATTGATATAAAATAACCGACTATGCCGATCATCGCAACTAACGGAAGCGTTTTCCGAGAAATCCGCCAAGACTCGCCGGTATACCAACCAAAGGCGCCCAACGTCACGAGCGCAATCACATAGCGAATCCAAACAAGCTCCAGCGCCGGTAGCACTTCCAATACAACTTTGCTGACCACATAAACGCCGCCCCAAATACTTGCCGCAAGTGTCAAATATAGCGGGCCCAGATACTTTTTCATTTCTTTAATCCTTTCGCCATACAACAAAGCCGGCAGGCATCACCCACCGGCTACATTGCCGCGCTCCCTGCGCACAGGGCTTACGCTACTTATCTTATCAGAACCTTGAATCCAGGTCTATAGGGTGACTCCACGAGAATGCCTACCGCAAAATATTACCAGCGATAACCATGCACTGCGCTTGATTTGTTCCTTCGTAGATCTGGGTAATCTTCGCATCCCGCATCATGCGCTCCACCGGATATTCGCGACTGAAGCCGTAGCCGCCGAATATCTGCACTGCATTGGTGGTAACTTCCATTGCGGTATTTGAAGCAAACATTTTGGCCATGGCTGCTTCCTTGCCATAGGGAAGATGATGCGATTTATGGAACGCTGCCTTGTAGGTCAACAACCGAGCCGCTTCAATTTTGGTTGCCATTTCCGCCAACATGAAGCTAATCGCCTGGTTGCTGGCAATCGGTTTGCCAAACTGAATTCGGGCTTTGGAATATTTGATTGCCTCATCCAAGGCTCCTTGCGCTATTCCTACTGATTGAGCCGCAACGCCGATCCGACCGCCATCCAGCGTAGTCATGGCAATCTTGAAACCTTCGCCTTCTTTGCCCAACAGATTTTCCGCCGGGATGCGGCAGTTCTCCATGATCACTTCCCGTTGCACGGAAGAACGGATGCCCATTTTTATTTCTTTCTTGCCAAAAGTCAATCCAGGCGTGCCTTTTTCGACGATAAAGGCGCTCATGCCTTTCATTCCCGCTGCTTTGTCAGTTACGGCAAAAATCACTTCAATTTCCGCTTCGCCGCCATTGGTATTAAAAACCTTGGTTCCATTCAGTACGTACTCGTTGCCTTCCTTAACCGCCGTCGTCGAACCATTGGCAACATCAGTCCCCGCATTCGGTTCCGTTAGGCCGAAAGCCCCCAGTTTGGTCCCTTCAGCCAGCGGCTTGAGGAATTTTTGCTTCTGCTCTTCCGTGCCATATTTGAAGATCGGCCAGGAGCAGAGGGACGTATGCACGGACAATCCGATGCCGGTAGAGCCGCAAACCCGCGAAATCTCTTCCACTGCTATGGCGTAGCTGACAAAGTCGCTGCCTGAACCGCCGTATTCTTCCGGATAAGGCAAGCCCAGAAAGCCGAGTTCGCCCATTGCATCAAAAATTTCACGCGGAAAGCGCTCCTTTTCATCTCGCTCCGCAGCGGTGGGCGCTACAGATTTTTCGGCAAACTCTCGTACCACCTTGCGAATACTTTCCTGTTCAGCTGTCATTACAAAATCCATGATTTTTCCCTCCAAAATTAATATCTGTTAAGCAAGCAGATTCTTTATTACAATATGCCCATTTGCATCAGGGGAATTGCGACAAACAATGCAATAGTCGGAACTAATATTTGTGTCACTGCGATGTCCCAATAAGCGTCCCTATGTGTTTGCCCGCAGATGTTGAGCAAGGTGATCTGAGCTCCCTGATGGGGAAGCGTATCCAGCGTACCGGAAGCTATGGCTGCGATCCGGTGCACATGCTGCAAATTCACACCCAGGCTGATGTAAGTTTCCTTTAGTGCATCGAAGGCCACCCCCATCCCGCCTGAGGCGGAACCGGCCGCTCCTGCCGCTATCGCCACTGTAATCGCCACAAACACCAACGGTGGCAAATCCAGATTCAACAAGCCCGCAATAATTGATTTAAAACCGGCTGTTTCGCGGACAATGCTGGCAAATCCAACCACAAGGGCGGTATTGAGGATGGCTGTACATGAGTTGACGCCACCCTTGTTCAATATCTCAATCCATGCACCGATTCCTCCTTTAACGTGTTTCCACAGGAGTGCGATAGCCAGCAACGTTCCCAGCAAAACTGCTCCTTCAACCGGCATGCCAAAGATATTAAACGCCACCAGGATAACGACTGGTGGAATCATGGAAATCCAGGGGTTAGGCAACTCCGATTCCGGGGTGGTGTGTGCATCCATATCATAGCCGGCCTGGGGGATAAACCCTTCGCCGGAAGCAGATATTTTTCGTGCACGGTACTCCAACCACAAAAAAATCATTATAAATTGGGCAATGCCGGCAGCTGCACCGGCAATAGGCGACGCCATGGATGAAGTTCCCAATGCGCGCATCGGAATGATGTTTTGAATGGCAGGCGTTCCCGGGCTTGACATTGACCAAGTCCAGCAACCTGCCGAGATGGCTGCCGGCATCAGACGACGAGTAATGTTGGCTGCTTTAAATAATTCCTGGGCAATTGGATAGATAGCGAAGAATACCACAAAGCCGCTAATGCCGCCGAACGTCAATATTCCCGTAATCACCATGATCAGAGGTGCCGTGTATTTTCCTTTGGTTACTTTACTCATTGAGCGTGCAATTGACTCAGCGGCTCTGGTATCTTCGTAAATTGCGCCAAATAAAGCGCCGACCATAAAGACCAAAAAGTAATTTTTTACGTATGCGGCACTGCCCGCCATGTAG
>JAGFXW010000215.1 GCA_017861495.1 Bacillota bacterium | reverse complement strand
GCTTAATATTACTGACACACTTGGCAAATACGATGTATTAGCTCAAGTTGGTGGCGGCGGCACTACCGGACAAGCCGGCGCAGTTCGTCACGGAATTGCGAGAGCTTTGCTGAAAATTGATGGTGATTTTAGACCGCCATTGAAAAAAGCCGGATTGTTGACTCGTGATCCACGGGAAAAAGAGCGTCGTAAATACGGCTTGAAGAAAGCTCGTAAAGCATCGCAGTTTTCCAAACGTTAGTTCTTGTTTTCAAAAGCTTGGAGCAATGTATGTTGCTTCAGGCTTTTTTTCTTAAATGCTAAAATGGGTGCATCATGTAAAAAGCAACGGCCAAGAGCTTCGTGGTGGAAGCTCTTGGCCGTTGCTATGTTTACTGTAAGTTATGGCAATTTTCGACTCAGCGTGCTAATTTTAAGGGTGCCGACTTGGCTTCCTGCGCTTGCATGGGGCCGATGTAACCGTTGCGGACCATGGCGTTTAAAACCAGCGCCTGACGTTGTTTGGCGGCGTTGAGGTTTACATAGGGGGAATAAATAGACGGCCCGTTTGGTAAACCGGCTAATAGCGCGCTTTCAGCTAAATTGAGTTCGGACGGTGTTTTCGCGAAATAATTTTGCGCTGCATCTTTTATGCCGTAGGAATTTGCCCCAAAAAAGATTGTGCTGAGATACATTTCCAGAATTTCTTCTTTCGAATACCGTAATTCTAAATCGATGGCAAGGAGAGCCTCTTCCACTTTTCGCTCAACCGTTTGTTCTTGTGTTAGAAATAGATTCTTCACTAGTTGCTGGGTGATTGTGCTGCCGCCTTCGACAATGGAACCTTTTTGAATATTAACAAGGATAGCGCGCAATATTCCTTCAATATCGATTCCAATATGGCTGTAAAACCGGTTGTCTTCAATAGCAATGACTGCTTGTTGGAGTGAAATCGGAACCTGCCGTAAAGCAACTTGATTTTTTTTATTTATTTTGGCCTCGACTGCTGATTTTAGATAAACCAAACGAACTGTTTTTCCCAGCCAGCTGGATTCGTCGGAGAAGAAAGAAGGTTTGGCCTCCGGCATGGCCGGAACCATCTGTTTAACAAGCATGTTGCCGCCAGCCCACCAATATGCTGCGAAAAATATGAGAGCCAGAAAGAAGAGAAAGCGTCCAAGACGCATTTGTATTCCTCCTTGTGATGCCAGGTCTCTGTAAAACGTTCACTTATGACAATTGTACCGTACTTGTTATGATTTGGCTATAGGAGACAATTCCTTAATAAAGACGAAGACAAGCAGGATTCGGATATTTTGGTGTTGAATGCACATAATAATTAGTAGTTAGGCGGCAAGACAGGAAAAGGACAATGTTTCTATTGATGTAATTGAATGAAGTGTGATGGCAGGGCAGTTGCAGATGCGAAGGGAGAATAAGAATGAGTAATTTGATCGGATGCGTTCTTATGCCACATCCACCCATTATGATTCCGGCAATAGGGAAACAACAGATTAATGAGATCCAATCAACAGTCACTGCGGCCATGCAAGCTGCAAATTTTATAAAATCAGCGAATCCGCAAACGATTATCATCATTAGTCCGCATGGACCGACATTTTCGGATGCAGTAGGCGTCAATACCCATCCGCGCCCGCAAGGCAGTTTTGCTTCTTTCGGCATCCCGGATATTTCGCTGGGGTTTGAAACAGATGGTTTGCTGGTACAAAAAATCTTGCGCGAAGCTGACCGTCTGGGCATCAATTTAATGGAACTGAATGATAATCTTGCGAAAACATATCGATTTTCACTGCAACTGGATCATGGAGCGCTTATTCCGTTGTATTATTTGCATAGAGCAGGTTTTCGCGGCCAAATCGTTCACTTGACGGTTGGATTGTTGCCGTACGAAGAATTATATACCTTTGGAAAAGCCGTACAAATTGCCATACAAGCCAGCGGACGCAAAACAGCAGTGATTGCTTCCGGAGATTTATCGCATCGGCTCACGGAAGATGCGCCGGCTGGCTACAACCCACTCGGTGCGGATTTCGATAAACAAGTGCTGCGAGCCCTACAGAGCAAGGATGTAAAGGCGCTGTTGAACATAGACCAGAAGCTTATAGAAGCTGCAGGTGAATGCGGGTTACGGCCGATCCTGTTTTTAATGGGTGTTTTAGGCGGCCTGAAAGCGCAAAGTGAGATGCTTTCTTATGAAAGTCCGTTTGGTGTAGGTTATGCTGTATTCCTTTTTCGCGTCCCGGAATAGTAGAGTGGAAAGGCTGGGTGAAGTTATCATGCCGACTGAAAGTTATCCGGTGAAACTGGCACGCACAAGTCTTCAATATTACTATCAACATAATTGCATCATGCCTGTTCCGGGGGATGTACCGGCCAACTTTATGGTGCGCGCCGGCGTATTTGTATCGTTAAAAAAGAAAGGTGCATTGCGGGGCTGCATTGGCACTTTCCTGCCGGTTCAAGAGAATGTGGCCATGGAGATCATTATAAACGCGATTAGCGCTGCGATGGAAGATCCGCGATTTTGTCCGGTAGATGCTGAGGAATTACCGGAATTGACGATTTCGGTTGATGTACTGGGCACTCCGGAGCAGGTTCATAGTGAAGCAGAACTAGACCCTGCCCGTTATGGGATCATTGTTTCCAATGGAACCTGTAGAGGACTATTGCTGCCGATGCTGGATGGAGTTGATACCGTTGCGCAACAAATTGCGATTACCCGGCAAAAAGCCGGGATTGGTTTTGATGAGCCACTCGAAATTTACCGGTTTACGGTAACCAGGTATAACTAAAATGGGAAAAGAATAATTTTGGTGTTTTTTTATAAAAAGTATTGAATTATTATGCATTAGTGGTGTATACTTATGCTTATTCGTGGTATATTTACTGATTTTTAGTAAATTAAAGCATGAATAATAACCCAAAAGCCGTTAGACAGGATATATTTGCAATACGTCATGGGTTATCGACGAAAAACAGGGTCGGGGCAATCGCCCAATAGCCTGCGATTCAGCAACTTGATAAATATGGAGGTAATCAGTATGCTTCATTCAATAACAGGCGGCATTACAGCTCCGCAGGGGTTTACCGCCGCAGGTGTAAAAGCCGGTATAAAAAAAAGCGGTAAAGAGGATGTTGCGGTTTTGTACAGTTCCGTACCGGCTTCTGTGGCCGCGGTATTCACTACCAATACGATGGCTGCCGCGCCGGTAATCGTGTCCCGTCGGGCGGTAGAAAACGGCCAGGCGCAAGCGGTGGTTGTCAATTCCGGCTGTGCCAACGCATCGACCGGAACACAAGGTTTGGTTGATGCGCAAACAATGGCCCATATCACTGCGTCGTTGTTAGACATTGATGATGCGGATGTTGTGGTTGCTTCAACCGGAATTATTGGCGTGAACTTGCCTATGGGCAATATTGCCAATGGAATTAAACAGGCAGTTGGCAAGCTTTCCCGCGACGGACATGCCGATGCTCTGCAAGCCATCATGACAACAGATACCCAGCCAAAGGTTTGCGCTTACGAGGTAGAGTTAGACGGCAAGACGGTACGAATCGCCGGGATGGCAAAAGGGTCAGGGATGATTCATCCCAACATGGCAACTATGCTGGGGTTTGTTACCACCGATGCGGCAATCAGTCCGGCTGTTTTACGCCAGGCATTGAAAGAAGCGGTTGCACTGTCTTTTAACATGATCACTGTCGACGGCGATACCAGTACGAATGACATGGTGTGTGTGTTGGCAAATGGATTAGCGGAAAATACCGAAATAACAACAGCCGATAGCCCGCAATACAATGATTTTACCGCCGCATTACGGACCGTTTGCACTTACTTGGCGCAACAGATTGTCAGGGATGGTGAAGGGGCCACCAAATTTATTGAAATCACCGTGCAAGGGGCAGAGTCATTTGCAATGGCAAAACAGGCCGCCATGGCTGTTGCCAAGTCACCGCTGGTGAAAACAGCATTTTTCGGCGAAGACCCGAATTGGGGCCGGATCTTGTGCGCAGTAGGCTATTCCGGGGTTGGAGCGGATCCGGAAAAAACTTCCCTGGCGATCGGCAAATTAACAATTGTGAGGTCCGGTATGGGAACGCAGGTTGATGAGGAAGCCTTAAAGAAAACGATGGCCGAACATGATATTACCGTTACTATTGATTTAGGAATGGGATCTGCTGCGGCAACCGTTTGGACATGTGATTTTTCCTATGAATATGTTAAAATTAACGGAGAGTACCATACATAATATTCAGGGGGAATGAAAATGACAAATTCAGT
>JAGFXW010000214.1 GCA_017861495.1 Bacillota bacterium | reverse complement strand
ATATTATTTCGCTGGATTATGATTCAACGATCAGTGAGGTGAATCAACTGAATAGAATTAAGCTAATGTTGTCTGTTGCGGGAGAAAAGAAGCCCATCGTGAGTGTGTAAGCCGGTAATTGCAGATCTTCTGATTACTATATCTATAGGGGAGGCCTAGTGAATATGTCAGACCGTGTTCGTGTTGTAAGGAATTCTTGCCGTGGCTGTCACGGCGTCTGTCAGGTTTTGGTTCATATGAATGGCGATAAGATCGTCCGTATAACCGGTGATCCTGACAGTTTGACCAGCAGGGGCTTTATTTGTCCCAAAGGAGCAACGGCAGCCGAGCTGCTTTATCATCCTGATCGCCTAAAGGTTCCCCTCCGCCGGGCAGGAAAAAGGGGGGAGAACAAGTGGCAGCGCATCACCTGGGAGGAAGCTCTTGACGAGATGACTGCGCGTTTCGATGCAATCAGACGGGAGTCAGGTCCCGAGTATTTAGCTGTAGCGCAAGGTACGGGGCGCCCGTATACTGAGTTTACTATGCGTTTTGCTAACGCATACGGCACGCCTAATTTTATTAATCCGGGGCATATGTGTTATTTGCCGAGGGTCATCGGCAGTTCCATCACTCTTGGAAACGTTCCGGTGTCGGATATTTACGGTTTTGGCGGAAAGATGCCTGGCTGCATACTGATCTGGGGCTGCAATATTGCTGCGACGGGGGCGGCTGACGGCATGTGTGGCGACATGCTGAAAAAAGCTATGCAGAGCGCTGACAAGGTTATCGTAATCGATCCCCGGCGCACAGGTTCGGCGGCTAACGCGGATCATTGGCTTCAAATCCGCCCTGGTACCGATTGCGCGTTGGCGCTCGCGATGATTAATACCATCATCCAAGAAGATTTGTATGACCATGAGTTTGTAACGAAATATTGTTTCGGATTTGAAAGGCTTGCTGAGCATGTCCGTACGTTTACGCCGGAATGGGCGGCGCCCATCACGCGCATCCCGGCAGAGACGATACGAATAACAGCGAGAAGTTACGCCAACAGCAAGCCGGCATGTCTGCAATGGGGCAACGGTGTGGACACGAGTATTAACGGTTTTCAAACCGGACGGGCACTGCTGATTTTGATGAGTATCACCGGGAATATCGATCAGCCGGGGGGGAATGTGTTTTGGGTGCCGCCGGCAGGGATAAGATCGAAAGCGCCGATGACCGACAAAAGCGTGACAGGCGAACAATTTTTGCCAGCCGGGCAAGCTGAGCGGATAATTAGCCAGAACCGGTTTCCGTTTGCTCCCAATTGCCATCCCCCGACTTTCTGGCAGTCCGTGGTTTCGGGTGTTCCCTACCGGGTGAGGGGGATGTGGATCATCGGCTCTAACCCGCTTGTTACCGCGACCCAGGGACTAACCATTGAAGAAGCATTACGGGACCACCTGGAATATACGGTTGTCTCCGACCTGTTCATGACGCCGACAGCCCAGATGGCGGACCTTGTTCTTCCGGCGGCACACTGGCTGGAACAGGATGATGTTGTGTCTATGCATAAGATCTGGTGCGTGCTTTCACGCAAAAAACTCGCTCAGGTTGGCGAAAGCCGTGATGACCGCGACGTGATTTTCAACATCGCCCATCGCCTCGGGCTGAACGACGCTTTCCCCTGGCCCAGCCGCCATTCCTATTTAAACTGGCTTTTAGAAGGCTTGGGAATGAGTTTTGACGAGTTCAAGGAAAAGGATATCCTGGTTGGAGAGATGACTTACCGCAAGTTTGAAAAAGGGGAGTTCTTCCATACGCCTTCTGGCAAGGTTGAACTGTACTCCAATGTCATGGAAAGTATGGGGAGACTGCCGCTTCCTGTCTATGTGGAACCGCCTTTTTCACAGCAATCCGGGCCGGAGGCCAAGTATCCGCTCATTCTTGTTGCAGGCGCGAAAGTGCCGGAGTTTTTTCATTCAGAGATGCACCAGATCCAAGCTTTGCGGCGAATGCATGCCTCGCCCCTTGTGCAGATTCATTCAAAAACCGCCGCTGCTTATCATATTTTAGATGGAGAGTGGGTTATTTTGGAATCCCCTTATGGCAGGGCAAAACTCAAGGCGCAAATTTTTGACGGAATTGCCGAGGATGTTGTTTATGCTGAACACGCTTGGTGGTATCCGGAGGAGGAAGCGCCTGAATACCGCTGGAAAGAGTCGTGCGTGAACTTGCTTGCGGGTGATCGGTTTTTCGATCCGGATACAGGAGCGGAGCCGCTGAAGTGTTTGTCATGCCGTATAACTAAGGCGTCCGCCGCCTATCCACAAGGACGGCCCGATTAAGCGGTAAAATGCGCTGCCCGGATGGATAAATTTCTTCGGGTAGCTTTTGTTTCTTGGCCATCAGATAGTATGTACGTAAGTTTGATTTAGGAGGAAAGGCGAAAATGGGAAGACAAATAAAAGAGACAATGCCCGATTTTTTAGAACTCGGGGAGGTTATGCAACTAACTCGGGAACAAAATCGGGAAAATCACCGTCAATTTATCAATCCGGAATTAGTAAATATGATGGAATTATTGAATTTTGATAAATTTTTTGTTAAAGCAGAGGGTACCTCCATCTGGGATAATGAAGGAAATGAATACTTGGATTTTTTAGGAGGTTATGGGGCTCTGAACTTGGGGCATAATCACCCCGAGATCATTGCCGCAGTAGAGTCAGTAACGTCGCCCAATCTGCTTCAAGCGGCCCTAAATCCCTTAGCGGGGGCTTTAGCAAAAAATCTGGCGTTATTTACGCCAGGCGAATTGCAATATTCATTTTTCGGCAATAGTGGCGCGGAAGCGGTGGAAGGCGCCTTGAAATTGGCGCGGGCTGCTACTGGAAAAACAAAATTTGTCTCCTGTGAGGATTCTTTTCATGGCAAGTCTATTGGCGCATTGTCAGTTACGGGGCGGGAGAAATACCGGAAGCCTTTTGATCCTTTGCTGCCTGTAGTTGAATTTGTCCCCTACGGAGATAGCGCTGCTCTTGAAAAAGCGTTGGCAAAAGAAGATGTGGCAGCTTTCATAGTGGAACCGATACAGGGAGAAGGCGGTATTATTGTTCCGCCGGAAGGATATTTGAAAAGAGTCAGGGATATTTGTACAGCACATAATACATTGCTGATTGTCGATGAGATCCAGACAGGTTTTGGACGTACTGGCAGACTGTTTGCTTGCGAACACGAAGGGGTGGTTCCCGATATCATGTGTTTATCCAAATCCTTCGGAGGCGGTGTGATGCCACTGGCAGCTTATACCGCTACAGAAAAGGTATGGAAACGCGCTTATGGTAGTATGGAAAAGGCGACCCTGCATACATCCACCTTTGGCGGTAATTCTCGGGCTGCGGCGGCAGGAATTGCCACGTTAGAGATTATTTTTCGAGAGGATTTATCACGCCAAGCAGCTGAGAAAGGAGATTATCTGATTGAGAAATTATGGCTGATGCAGGAAAAATATCCGTTTTTGAAAGATGTCCGCGGGATAGGACTTATGATTGGCCTTGAGTTTACACAACCGAAGCAGGGAGGGATTCTAAACAAGCTGACTGGAGGAGTCGTGGGAAAACTAGCTGACGAATATCTGGGAGCCATGGTAGCGGGAGAACTTTTAAATAAACATCAGATTATTACGGCATATACGTTAAATAATCCGAATGTGATTCGCCTGGAACCGCCACTTACTGTATCTTATGAGCAACTTGATAAATTGATTGCGGCTTTGGATGAAATTTTTGCTAAGAACAAGGGGTTTGGCGATATGGTGATATCCAGCAGTAAAACGATATTGGCCTCCTTGGTTAAAAAAATATAAAGAGTTAAAATATTGGTCATCGCAAGAGGATTAAAAAGGGATGTGAAATTATGTTTAATCTAGGTATAGGTCAGTTAAGTGTAATATTCGTTGTTGGGCTTATTATTTTCGGGCCAGGAAAGTTGCCGGAACTAGGCCGATCGTTGGGCAAAAGTATTGGTGAATTTAAACAGGCGTTGTCCAGTGAGCCTGATAAAGAGAAAATCGTAATGGCTCAGAATATGCCGCCAGATGAAAGTTGAGGAGGTGGAAGTATGCCCGAAGAAAAACTCTCTTGTGTAAAACCAGCCATAGGACCGGTTTTATCTGCGTCAGTCAGTGGTGAAGAACCGGTTGGACAAAAAGCAGGAAAGGGGGTAAACAAATTGATGGCTAAAGTTGGCAAACCGGCCCCGGATTTTGAAGCTAATGCGTTTGTAAATGGTGGATTTTCCAAGGTTAAACTTTCTGATTATAAAGGACAATGGGTTGCTCTCTGCTTTTATCCCGGTGATTTTACCTTCGTTTGACCGACCGAATTGGCAGCGGTCGCTGCCCGCTATTCTGAACTCCAAAAACTTGGTGTTCAAGTATTGTCAATAAGTTGTGATAGTCAATTTAGTCACAAGATATGGCAGGAAGAAGAGCTCTCCAAGATGGTGCCGGGAGGGGTTCCTTTCCCAATGTTATCGGATGCAGGTGGGAAAATCGGCGAAATTTATGGAGTTTATGACGAAGAAGCCGGAGTAAACATCCGGGGAAGATTTTTGATTGATCCGGATGGGATCATTCAGGCAATGGAAGTGATGACGCCTCCAGTGGGACGGAATTTCTCGGAA
>JAGFXW010000213.1 GCA_017861495.1 Bacillota bacterium | reverse complement strand
GGTGGTCATCCCTAACGAAAAATTTGCTTCATCAACCATCACCAATTATGCGCAGCCGTTTGCTGAATGTTCCATCGGCATCCCCATCACAGTCAGTTATGAAAGTGATTTGGACCAGGTAGAAAAAGTGACTGTTGAGGTTGCAAAACAAATTCTGCATGAAATTAAAGGCGGCGTCAAAAGCTTCGAACCGTTCGTCCGCTATGGCGGGTTCGGAGAATCCGGAATTAATCTTACGGTTGTCCTGCGGGTAGAAACCGTCACCGACCAAAATCTTATCCGCCATGAATTCATCAAAAAAATTTACAGACGGTACCAACAAGAAAACATCACAATACCAGGTCCTGACAAAATGATGGAAACGAAGCAGCGCCATTAATCGCACAACCATGTGAAAACAAGCGTACCTTCTGAAGAAAAAACTACGCGTCTCCCAAGATATCAGGAGAAGCGTAGTTTTTTCTTCAGTATGATGAGTTAAACAGTAGTTGCTTCCGGTTCATAATTTGATCGTATTTTGAAGAATATCAGCAGCATGATTACAATGAACAGTGCTGCGGTAATCCAAAAAATTGCTTGCAGCCCGAAAACCATGGCCGACAACCCGGCGCAGAGGGGACCCAAGACATTGCCCATCAGCGATGCGCTGCTCGTGGCGCCAAAAGCGGCGCCACGCTTACTTTCCGGAATTAAAAAGGTGATGATTGTATTGGAACTGGGAATCATAGCCCCAATGCAAAAACCATTGATCGCCCGCATAAAACCAAGCATAACAATATCCGTAGCAGCCAATTGACCGATAAAGCTGATTGCCCCTAATAAAGCAGAGGTAATCAAAATTTGACGATATGAAAAACGATTGCAAATCTGCCCCATGCTGGCGGAAGAAATCGCACTGGCGACTCCGCCAATCGCAATGATGGTACCGGATATGCTGGCAAGGTTCGCAGTATTCGCGCTCAGATTTTGAATATACAACGGTAAAATTGGACCAATACTTTGGATAGCGAACTGACTCAGAAACTGCACTACCAGCATAAGCTTCAAATCAGCCAAAGACCAAAGATCCGCGAACGTTTTGCGAATTGAAGTTTTTTCTTTTTGTGGCGCTGGTTGAAAAACTTCCTGGATTGCAAAGTGGATAACCGCAAGAGTGACAAAACAAAGCAAGCCAAACACAATAAACGGCTGGCGATAGCCAAAGGAATCCGCAATAAATCCGCCGATCATCGGGCCGACAGCGCCGCCGGCAATCATTGCCGTTTGGAACATTCCGACCATGAAAGGAATTTTCTCCTTTGGTGTCAAGCTGGTCACCAGCGCTGTCGATGCAGCAACAAAGCCGCCGCACAAACCTTGAAAAATGCGCAGGGCAAAAAGTTGATACACGTTGGCGGCAAATGACATACCGATCATAATAAGGCCAAACATAAACAATACCTTTTCCGTCATTGGTTTTCGGCCCTTGCGGTCGGCCAGCGCTCCCCAGTAAGGATTAGCAATTGCTGCGGCAAACGATGAAGCTCCGATCAACAGCCCCGACCATAAAGCCACGGAAGATTCCTCGGCAATGCCAAGATGGGATACATACAGCGGCAAAAACGAAATCAGACCGGTAATAGCGCTCATCCCAATAAATTGTGCACACCACATGATGATAAACGATTTTTTCCATTCATTAACAGACATTCTATACCCTTCTTTTTCGACGAGTTTATTGTAACAACAAACTCTTATGCTTTCAAAGAAAGTATAGCACGCTAAAAAATATAATAAAAATACAAATATATTTCATATAATATAACTATTAATTATATTTTTTGTCACAATCTATCCTCACGCACCTCGTCCGGCAGTATTAACTTCCGCAAAAATCAAGAAAATTTTGCGCAATCGCGGAAAGGGAACGGCCCTTCACGGTGATAAACGCGCTGCTGCTGCTAATAACAGGGTCAATAAACTTGCGGCAAAGGCCGTCATCAAACGTTTCTGCCGGAGTCGTTGGGTTAATGGCTACCGCAGCACCGTATTTTGCCCAAGAAATGGCGGACTGAGCCGAATTCAGGCTCAAGATATTTGGGGTGTACAAAGCATCGGCGCAAGCAGCATAAAAAAATTCAGCCCAGCCTTTAACCAGGCTTAGCGGCGCGTTCCCAAGATCGGCAATACGCAAAAATTCATGTTCCGTTCGTATCCATGGGTTGTCTTTGCGGTAGATGGCGGACAGGCGCTCTTTCTGGGGAAAGAGAATATGGAACCGTTCCGGTTGCGGCACCGGGGCGCGAATAAATAAAACCTCCGTATCGCCGTGCATTAAACTGGGCAGCAGATAGTCAATCGGAATTTCGAACAGGTCAAAATGCACTTTGGGATAACGTTTATGAAACTTGATTAAGCGGTTGCGAATAAAGGAGTCCGATGAAGAGGGCGAAATGCCAATCCGGAGCGTTCCGGCAACGCCGCTCTTACATTCATCAATTTCTTTCTGGACAGTTTCCTCCAGGTCACGCAAATATTTCGCTTTTTCATACAAAATCCGCCCAGTAGCAGTAAGCTCAACAGTGCGGCCGCCGCGACGAAGTTCAAGCAACCGTGTTCCGTACTTTTTTTCAAAGGCCTTTAGTTGCTTGCTAAGTGCCGGTTGGGCAATATGGATCTTTTTTGCGGCAGCCGAAAGGCTGCCCTCCTCTACGATCGTAATAAAATTTTTATAATGTAACAAATCCACTCTAAACCCACTCCGCTCCATACGAAAGTCAGCTAATACCGGGCAATACAATATCAAGAAATTTATTTATCTTGCGCTGGTGTTGCATAGCCTGAATAATCCGGGATTTTATTCAGCAACTTAAATATCATCTGATCCGCCATATACTCTGGCTGCCCCCACAAGATTTCATCTCCGGCATAATTATCATAATCCTTTTTCTCCGTAACCATTTCTGTCGGTTTATGGTAAATAAGAACTTTCATCGCCAAATTGGTTTCCCGCAAGATATCGCCATAAAAAGTGATCGTCTGCATCGTCCAGAATTGTGTTACTTCTACGCCGATCACAATATCAGCATTTGTTTTTACGGCAATATTCTTGAGAAGATTTTTGTCTAATTTAAACGCCTGGATTTTTTTTGCCCCGACTTCAGTTATCAATCCCTTTTGAACTTCCTCTTTGGGTATGATTTGAAAAACAGGGACAATATTGGCTAACGGTGTGTGAAATTTATTTGCCAACGCTTTACTAATGACAGCCTCCACATCCTGGTCAACATAGCTATGTGAGAACGATACCGGCAGTATGGCCACTCGTTGCAAATCAGCAGCAGAACAACTCTGCAGCCCGGTAAAGATTAGACAAAGCAGGAACACTAACACAACAACAGTTTTTTTAGCCAAGATCTTTCACCTCGCAGTTTTTTTGTTATTACGGCCTTATTCCCAGGCACAGGGAAGCACCGTTACTTTGATTCTATTATAATACGTTTTTCTAAAACAATCTGAAGATTTCACTTACCATTATTTCAAAAAAGGAACCGAATACATCTTAACAAGGTTCTCAGTCGCTTAACGTATTCATTAGGAGATTAGCAGCCACAGCGATGGTATCGATCGGATTACTAAAAGGCGGCGCGTACGCTAAATCCATATCCGACAAATCATCGATTGTCCCGCCGAGGGTCAGCGTTGCAGCAATGACGTCAATGCGTTTGGCCACTTCGCCTTCGCCAAAAGCTTGCGCGCCGAGAATTTTGCGTGTTTTCGCATCAGCAATTAATTTCAGGGTTATCAACCGGGCTTCCGGCATATAATGAGGCCGGTCATGCTCTTCAACCGTCACGGTCGCATATTCATAGCCATTCTCCTTTGCATTTTGTTCGGTTAGGCCGACTTTTCCAACCGATAAATCCATTACTTTGACAATCACTGTATTCAAAACGCCGCGAAAGACTGCGTTCCCTCCGCATAGGTTTTCGCCGATAATCCGCCCCTGTTTGCTGGCCGTCGAACCCATTGGGGCAAACACTTTTTTGCCGGTAATCATGTTGGTTGTTTCCACACAATCGCCGCCGGCATAAATATCCGGATCGCTGGTTTGCATATATTCATTAACAGCAATTCCGCCAGTTGCGCCAATTGCCAGACCGGCAGCGCGGGCCAGTTCAACATTCGGCTTAACGCCAATTGCCAAAACAACCAAATCCGCCGGAATAGCCCGTTGATCAGTTTCCACGGCAGTTACCACCGTATCGCCAATAAACTGCTGCACATTTTCTGAGGTGAGAATAGTAATGCCTTT
>JAGFXW010000212.1 GCA_017861495.1 Bacillota bacterium | reverse complement strand
CAGCAGTTTATTTTGTTTACCATTTTCTACTGCAATGATTCCGTTGATCATAACATATTCAATTCCCGCCGGATATTGAACCGGGTCAACAAACGTTCCTTTATCGATAATCGTTTCCGGATTAAAAATTACCACATCGGCATAATTACCGGCCTTCAAAACGCCGCGCCCCTGGAAGCCTAACACCGCTGCCGGTTTACTCGTCATTTTGCAGATCGCAGTTTCTAACGTCAGCGCGTTGTCTTCTCTAACATATTTCCCCAATACACGCGGGAACGAGCCAAACACCCGCGGATGCGGTTTGCCGCCCAATAGGCCGTCAGTGCAAACATTTTGTTCCGGACGGGTCATGAAACGGATAACATGCTCCTCTTTGCCGTAAAAATCGACCATGCCGACCGCGTTCTCTTCCTGATACAACAAGTCAAATGTCGCTTGGTACGGATCCTGGCCGCGCAGTTGGCCGATCTCAATCAAGTTCTTGCCGATCAAATCAACATTCGCCTCTGTTTTAACGCTTGTCACAAAAATTTGATCCAACCCGGCAAAATCGATGAAGTTATCCCAGCCCGGGATGCCATGTTCAATATCATAGATCATTTTTTCCCGTAATTGCGGGTCTTCCAACCGCTTCAGAAGCTTATCCGTTCCGCCATCATGCACCCAAGGCGGCAGGATGACCCCTAGCATCGTACTGCCGGCAACATATGGGTACTGGTCAAAGGAAACCCGTATTCCTTCGGCCTGGGCTTTTTCCAGCAGCGCAACGACTTCATCGATCGCATCCCAGTTTTTACGGCCGCATACTTTAAAATGGGAAAAATGAACCTTAACGCCTGATTTTCTGCCAATGTCAATGACCTCTTCCATCGATTGAAGGATGGTATCCGCTTCACTCCGTTGATGAATAACAAATACTCCGTCATACTCGGCAACCACTTTGCACATTGCCACCAATTCCTCAGTATCGGAATAAGCGCACGGCATATAGATCAAACCGGTCGACAAGCCAAACGCCCCAGCTTCCATTTCCCGGCGGGTGATGTCGCACATTTTTTGCAATTCTTCCGGAGAAGGCTTGCGGTTATCCAGACCCATGGCTTCCATGCGAATATTTCCATGCGGCACCAGATAACTTTCATTCAGTCCGACGCCTTTATTTTCCATCAGACGCAAATAGCCATCGGTCGTTTCATAGGTCCAGTCGATTTGGTCGCTGTCGCCATCCAAACCGGCAAGATTTTTCCGCCAGGGACTAATATATTGTTGCGGCAGCGGGGCCATGGAAATTCCATCCTGTCCCAGCAACTCTGTCGTTATTCCCTGCATAACCTTCGGGCTCACATACGGGTCGATCAATATGTTTAAGTCAGAATGACTGTGCGTGTCAATAAATCCAGGAGAAACAACCAATCCTTGTGCATCAATGATCCTGTCGAATTGTCCTTCCGGCATTTCTGCCCCAACCATGGCAATGCGATCATTTTCTACCACCATATTGCCAATAAATGCTGCACTTCCCGTCCCATCCACAATCTTGCCATTCTTGATTAATGTTTTCATACCTTCACCCCCGCCTTATTTTAAAACCTCTTTGATAATGCCATAGTAGCCTTTGGCTGCTTTCGCCAGTTGATCGACTTCAATGTATTCATCAATCGTGTGCGCTAAATTTTCCCGCGATGGGCCGAAACCTATCGTTTTTATCCCGGCTTCTCCGGCATAATGACTGCCATTGGTACAGAAAGAATATTGGGTAATTTCCGGTTGCAAACCAACGGACAGCAAACCACGGTATGCGGCTTGGACAAACTCGTCTTGATCGTCAAACAACCAACCGGGGAAAAAACGCTCTCCTTCAATATCTTCGCCGGTATAACATTTCTCACTGCCGGTTGCATAATACGCTTTGGCTTGGAACTCAGGGTCTTCTTGGCCCATTTGCGCAATCAATTCTTGAATAGGCTGCAAAACCGTTTCGCGGGTTTCGCCTACCAGCAGCCGTCGGTCATACGTAACCCGGCAGTAGTCGGGAACCACAGAAGCCCCGGGATAGGGAAGTGATTTTATATCGGTCAGTTCTAAAATACCATAGCCCAAAACATCTTGGTAGGTACTTTTCAATTCGCGAATTCGTTGAATCAACGACGCCATTTTGTAAACCGCATTGATCCCTTTTTGCGGGTTTGCCGAATGGGCCGGTTTTCCATACGTTTCCACCACAATCTCCGCTCTGCCCCGCTGTCCCCTTTTCAGGTTCAGTTCCGATGCTTCTCCTATCACAACATAGTCAGGCCGGATCCGTTCGCTGATTTTCCTGGCCGCAATCCCTTCGAAACATTCTTCATGGACGACCCCGGCCACAAAAATATCACCGGCGAAATCCCGTTTCGAATCATTGGCGTAAAAAGCCGCCGCGGCCATCATGGCACTGAGCGCGCCTTTCATATCGGAAGCGCCGCGGCCATAGATTTTTCCATCCTGCAATTCGCCTCCGAAGGGCGCATGCTGCCACTTTGAATCATCCGGTACCGGGACCGTATCGATATGACCATCCAATAAAATGCTTTTGCCCGGCCGGTTCCCTTTGATGTGGCCGATAATATTCCCATAACTGTCCACAAAATATTCATCGTAACCAAGCTGTTCAAACGCTTTTTGTATCGCTTCCGCCACCTTGTTTTCCTCGCCGGAATAGCTTTGTTTGCGGATCAACTCCTGGCACAGAGCGATCAATTCCTGTTTTCGTTGTTCTGTTAACATAACGTTTCCTCACTTTCCATAACTTGGATATTCTCCATCCCAAACAATGCTCCGATATTTACCCGGGTCCGTATCCCCTTCTGTATTGATCAGCAATATCCGGGAATTGCCGTCAAGCTGAAGGGCACTTCGCGCTTCCTCTAAACCCTTGTCCTCCAATAATTTAAACAGCAGTCCCGTTGTGACTGCGCCGGATTCGCCGGATATGATGCGGGGATCATTACCCAACGGATTGCCCAAAACCCGCATTCCCTTGGCCGCTACCCAATCCGGACAAGACACAAACATAGCACTGTAGTCCCGCAGTATATTCCAAGCGATGATATTCGGCTCACCGCACGCCAAACCGGCCATAATCGTACCCATTTCTCCGTCAACCAGCCGCGGTGAGCCATCCCCCGCTAGGATCGACTTGTAGAAACAGTCGGCCTTATCGGCCTCAACAACGACCATTTTCGGGCAGTTGTCAGGAAAAGCGGAAGCAAAATACCCTTGTACCGCTCCGGCCAGCGACCCGACGCCTGCCTGCACCATAACATGCGATGGTTGATCGATGCCCATGCCGTTTAATTGTTCCAACGCTTCTGCCGCCAATGTCCCATATCCTTGCATAATCCAAGTAGGTACATTTTTGTACTTTTCCCACGCCGTATCCTGGACGATGACCCAGCCAAACTGATGGGCGTTCATCGCCGCATGGCGAACTGCGTCATCATAGTTAAACTCCGTAATATAGGCTTGGGCGCCTTCTTTTTCGATATTCTCCAATCTAGCCAGTGACGACCCCTTCGGCATATAGACGATCGATTTTTGTTTCAGCATCCGCGCCGTCCAAGCTACACCCCGACCGTGATTGCCGTCCGTTGTTGTAACGAAAGTAATATCGCCCAACTTTTCCCGGGTTTCATCCGCGGTCAGCTCAGCAAACGACATCTCTGCCATATCCCGGCCCAAACGCTTGGCAAGGCATCGCCCAATAGCATAAGACCCACCCAATACCTTAAATGCGTTTAAGCCAAATCGATGCGACTCATCCTTCACATATACCCCGGCCACCCCTAACATTTCCGCTAAGCGGTTCAGACTGCGCAGCGGTGTCGGTGTATAATCCGGGAAAGTAGAATGGAAGTGTTTTGCTTTTGCGATTTCGTCCTGACTTAAAAAATCCACAGACGTTTTCGTTTCTGTCTGCGACATCGGATTCGCAAGCCATTTTATTTTTTCGTTCATTGTGTTCCTCCTAGTATCAGCTCTATTTCCCGCTTATCTATAATGCATATATCATGCCAACTGCCAAAAATTCATAATTTACAGGCATTTTGTGTTCTGGAACGCTCTCAGTAACAAGAAAACCGTTTATCAATACGATAATAATTATCGTATTGATACTTGCGATATAATGTTGCTATGCCGATCCCTAATTCCTCAGCAGCTTTTTTCTTGCCGTCCGTAGTATTGCCATATAGTTTCAACGCTTTCGCGATTAACTCTTGTTCCATAACTGCCAGCGGAACCACTTTCCCATTGACTTCCGTTTTCGGCAGTTCACCTCCCTGTTCAAGGATGCTTTGCGGCAGAGTATCCCAGGTAAGCGTGCCCTGCTTATCCACCATGTTAATCATAAACTCAATCGTATTTTCCAGTTCCCTGATATTTCCCGGCCAGGAATACGCCAGCAGTCGGTTCAGCGTAGCGGTCTCGATGCCATGGATTGTTTTATTGAACAGCTTCCCGTATTTTTTAATCAAATGCTCTACGATGATCCGGATATCCTCTTTGCGATCTCTAAGCGGCGGAACTTCGATCGGAATCACGTTTAAGCGGTAATATAAATCTTCGCGAAACTTATTTTCCTTAATCAGCGACAGCAAATTTTTATTCGTGGCCGCAATAATCCTTACATCGATGTCAATAACCTGATTGGAACCGATCCTGGTAATTTTTCGTTCTTGGAGGACGCGAAGCAGTTTCACCTGCAAATACAAAGGCATGTCGGCAATTTCATCAAGGAAAATCACCCCCTTGTTAGCCAATTCAAACTTGCCGATCTTGCCGCGAGGATCCGCGCCGGTAAAAGCGCCTTTCACATAGCCGAACAATTCGCTTTCCAGCAAAGTATCGGGAATGGCTCCGCAATTGATGGCTACAAACGGCTTGGAATGGCGTTCACTCTCCGCATAGATGGCCCGGGCAATCAATTCTTTTCCTGTACCGCTTTCCCCGGTAATCAAAACAGTAGACTTGGATTCCGCAATTTTCGTTATCTGGCGTTTTAATTGCCGCATGACCGCTGATTCGCCCAAAAT
>JAGFXW010000211.1 GCA_017861495.1 Bacillota bacterium | reverse complement strand
CGACTGCTTGGCTGCGAAGTATCCGCGTCGTCCGGCAATGCTGGAAGAGTTGGCGGCGGTAAAAAATAAACTGGCGAAAAATAAAAAGTGAACAAGGGAGCAAAAAGCTAAATACTACAAAGCAATTATGGACGCGGAGAATCCCGAGGGAGACTTAACCTACTTTGTCTTGTCTTACACAAGCATGGTGATGGATTCGATAAAGCTGGTTCTAAGCAGATTCGAAAAGGAGTTTCACACGAAGCTCGTCCAAGATTGTCTGGGAAAGCTGGGCGTTGCCCTATCAACCCGCCAAGAGAAAAGCATTGATTCCTTGTTGAAAGCCTTGAGGCTTTTTTATGGCTAGGGTCGCCATTTTTTAAACTCGCCATTAAAAGCCACTATAGCCCCCTGCCAAGCAAACAAACTAAGGATGCCAAAAGGCGAGCAGGAAGTCGGACTGCTGCATAGTACTGATGAAGTGGAGTAATGCCCGTGGAGGAAAGGCGGTAGCATCTTATCACCCGTGTCAGGACTGCAGTACACTAGTCCGGCCAAATTTATCAGAAGAAGAATCGCCGGCGATAGTTATCTCTAGCTGCAAAAAAAATCAAGGGTCTACGGATTTTGCGCCGAGAGTCTTGATTTTTTTTTTGCAAAAAGTAATTTATCGGATATTTCTGTATTGACAAAAAAATAAACATTGCTGATAATAAGGACGAGAAAACGTTTACACAAGGAAGTGTCTTATTATTTTTTTGTATTAATGTAAACGTTTCCATACTGAAAAAATAGTCTTTCAGCATAACGAAAACGGATTGCATTTCTAAAAAGCGAGGATAGACGGTGCGAATTCATAACATATCCCAACGTCCTTCCGTGACGATTAAAGATGTTGCAAAGAAGGCCGGTACTTCAATAGCGACAGTATCTTATGTATTTAGCAACCAGGAACGATATCTGCGAACGGAGCTGCGAACACGAGTTCTGCAAGCGGCAGAGGAACTGGGCTATGTCAAAAATGCAGCCGCGAGCAGTCTCAAAGGGAAACGCAGGGGAATTCTGGCGGTGCTGGTGGCACAATTCGCCAATACTTTTTTTACGCGTATGTGTGTTGACATAGAAGCCATCGCCCGGCAGGAAGGATACGTGGTTACCTTGTGCAACAGCGACGAAGACCCTGCACAGGAACGGTTGATTCTTGAGCGTCTTATCGCGCAGCGCATCGATGGATGTATCTTGTGTCCGGCCATGGCCAGAGAAGATAATACTGCATTGCTTTCTCAGCATCAAATCCCCTATGTCATTCTGGAGCGGTCGTTCCCGACATCTTTTGTCGCTCATAACTTTGTCGGGCATGATAATTTTCAGTCTGGTTTTCTTGCAACACGTCATTTGTTGGAAGCCGGCCATAAAAGAATTGCTTTTTCTGGCTGGGATTCACCTATACCGAATGTGAGGGAACGGGTCGATGGGTACAGGGCTGCTTTGCGGGAGCAGGGCGTTATGGCAGGAGATGAGCGGGTGCTTCTGGATGAGTTGACCGAGAGCGCCGGCCGCAAAATGGGAGTGAGATTGCTGGAAACCGGGGTGACCGCGGTTGTTTTGGGGCAACAAGACACGGCAAAAGGGACATTGTTGCACTTTCAGGACCATGGCGTGCAATGGCCCCGTGATATTTCCCTGGTAATGATTGGAACTCCAGAATGGGCCGATTTTTTACGTCCCCGAATTACTTGTATCCAGCGACCCGAGCAGCAGATGGGCAGAGCCGCAGCCTCCCTGTTGTTTGACGTGATGCGCGACCCTGGTCGGCCGCCAGAGCAACAGATTTTTCCCAGCGTTGTCGTCGAGCGAGAGTCGGTTCAAAGATGGGGGGGATGATTTAACAACTCGTTTCATAATTCATATTTTAGTAGGAGGGATGATGGATGAGCAAAAAAACGATGTGGGTTCTCGCTGCAGTCGTCATTATCGGAGTTACATTTCTTTGGCCGCAGTTGAACCAGAAAAAAGAAGAAGTGAAGAAATGGCCGACACAGGATATTTCTATTGTGGTGCCCTATCCGCCGGGAGGAGGAACCGATCTTACCACGCGGGCCCTTGCTGATGAAATGGCAAAAGCTTTGAAAATTAGCGTTTCTGTCGTAAACATGCCTGGCGCCAGCGGTTCGGTCGGGACCATCGCGGTCTGGAACAAACCGCATGATGGGTACACTATTGCTGCCAACGGACTCCTTGCTTTCGCATCTTATCCTGTGATGGGTTACACGGATAAGACCCAGAAAGATTGGCATATCTGGATCGCTACCTTTTCCCCGAATGCAATTGTGGCCAAAGGGGAAGGCGGAAAGTACAAGAACATGAATGACCTGTTGACTGATTTGAAGGGGAGACCGGGGCAGGTCACCTTTGGCACCGCAGGTGTTGGAACCGGCGGCTACATGGGATCGGAAGTCTTAAAAGCCGGAACCAAGCTGGCTTATAAACATGTTCCATATCAGGGCGGAGCCCCAGCCATTGTGGCGGGCCTTTCCGGCGAAGTCGATGTTGTGCCGCAGCTGTTGATGGAAATGGTCGATCATATCCGTGCCGGCAAGATGAACGCATTGGCTGTTCTGATGGATCAACCCTTCAAACTGTCTGGCGCAGCTGACATTCCCGGAATTTCTGCGTCAGTCCCGGCCATCAAACCTTATCTGCCCATGGGCGAATCGTTTGGCATCATGGTTCCCAAAGACACCCCGCCCCAAGTCGTCAAAGCCATTGATGACGCCTTCAAAATCGCTGTCAAGAGCGAAGTCGTGAAGAAGTTTGCGGATCAGAAAGGTTCCGTCGTACTTGCATTGAGCGGCGAAGAAGCGCAGGCTCATGTCGCGAAACTTTCTTCCATCGTATCTTGGACATTGTTTGATGGCGGCAGCGCAAAAATTTCGCCTGAGAAGTTCGGTATTCCCCGCCTGAAATAGTCCGACCTGACTCCGTACCGCCGAAGGATGCCGACAAGTGAAGACAACAATAAACTTGCCGGCATCCTGAAGTTAAGATTGGGGGGCAAATCTTGGACAAACAAACTCATTTCGATTTTATCACCAGTGTATGCCTGATGGGCCTTTCATTAGTTATTATTTTGGATTGTTTTCAAATGGCGAAGGAAGTGGGTGGAGCGCTGTATGCCTCGCCAGGCATGATGCCGATGGTATTGGCGGTTCTTCTGTTATTCACCAGCTTTTTGCTTATGAAACGCAGCGTTCAGGCGAATGGAGTCAATAAAAACATCGCGGATTTTATAGCCTGGTTCCACATATTCCGGAAATCGACATCCGCGCAGGAAATGCTGACCGGAGGTCTCATATTGGCTCTTTATACTTTTGTCCTGGCACCCCGACTGCCTTTCTGGATTTCCACCTCGATCTTTATGATCTTTATGATGGGGATACTTAATGCAACGGCCTTATGGAAAAACATAGTAATCACAGCAGTCGTGGTGGGAAGCATCTATGCGGTGTTCAGGATGGTCTTCCACGTTCCGCTGCCATAAAGGGAGGCAGTATATTTTGGAGTGGCAATACATTTCAAGCGTCTTCTCGTTTGTCGTTCAACCAATGAGTCTTTTTGTAATGGCAATATCGGTCTTTTTTGGCTTGGTTGTGGGAATGCTTCCCGGATTAACGGCAACGATGGCAGTTGCGTTGTTGACAGGCCTTACGTATCGACTGGCTCCCGAACTGGCAATACTTTCTCTGGTAGCTGTTTACATTGGATCAATTTCAGGTGGCTGTCAATCTGCAATTTTAGTTAATATTCCCGGCACTCCTGCCTCTGCAGCGACTGCGGTGGATGGTTTTCCAATCGGCCAACGGGGGGAAGGCGGATTGGGGATATTTCTGGCTACGACCTCCTCTTTCTTTGGGACCCTGACCGGAACGTTGTGCGTGCTGCTCTTGACGCCTCCTCTCGCCATGCTGGCGCTGAAATTTGGCGCTTATGAATTTTTTCTGTTGGCGCTATTCGGTGTGATGATTTGCGGGCAACTGACAGCGGGTGGTGATCCGCTGAAAGGATGGATATCCGGAATATTGGGTCTGATCGTTGCACAAGTTGGCTTGGACGGAATGAATGCGTATCCGCGATTTTCTTTCGGCATGGTCGATTTGATGGCAGGGGTGCCGTTAATTCCTGTCATGATCGGATTGTTTGGATTTCCAGAAATTATTTACGGCCTCGTTTCCAGTACTGCGAGAGCGCAAATTAAAGCTTCCGCTCTGGAGTTCAAGAAAGGGTTTGGGATTTTACTGAACAATAAGCTAAACATGGTGCGATCATCGGTGATTGGAGTGATAGTAGGCATTATTCCCGGAGTGGGAGAGGATGTTGCCGGCTGGTTGTCCTACTGGGCAGAAAAAAACTCCAGCAAAACCCCCGAAAAATTCGGCAAGGGCGCTTATGAAGGCGTGGTGGCGGCGGAGGCTGGGAATAACGCCTGCATAGGTGGCGCCATTATCCCGGTACTGTCTCTGGCTGTTCCGGGAAGCGCTCCGGCGGCAGTTCTGCTGGCGGCGCTTTGGCTTCATGGACTTCGCCCTGGGCCTTTGCTGATGAGTGAAACTCCCGGCTTTGTCTACACCATCAGTATTTATATGACAGTAAGCGCTTTTACGATGGTCATTCTGGGGCTGATACTATCGAAAGCAACCGTTCGAATACTGGCAGTCAAGAGCACGATTCTGATGCCCATTGTTTACGTGCTGTGCACGGTAGGATCATTTGTCATTGACAATAACATCTTCGATATCTACTTGATGTTTGCCTTTGGATTGGTTGGGTTATTATTGAGGGAGATGGCTTATCCAGCGGCTCCATTTTTGCTCGGAATTATCCTTGGACCGATGGCCGACAACAATCTTCGTCGGGCATTGATTCTTTCAAATGGGGATCCCAGTCCATTCTTCCTGCGTCCCATCAGCATGATATTTGTAGCTGCCATCTTGTTGCTGGCGCTTTCGCAACTGAATGCATTTGGGCGGTTAAAGAAACTGCTGGCTCATGATGAATTCAAAGAATAAGCGATACAGGAGTGAAAGAAAATGAAACCAATTCGTGTGGGGCTCGTGGGCAGC
>JAGFXW010000210.1 GCA_017861495.1 Bacillota bacterium | reverse complement strand
ACATATTCTTACTATAATATAAAATTCCTTCCAAGGCAGAAACAACAAATAAACCTGTTAAAAAACAAGACCCAGCCACCGCTTACAGTGACCGGGTCCGTGTTCTTCCTTATTCTTTGCCCAAAACAACGATCATTTGCTTCTTGTCAGTAACTTCTTTGGTCAACTCTTCCAAGCTGCCATATTTCAAGCACTTTGCCTGGCAATGTTGGACACAAGTCGGTATTTTTCCTTTTGCAACCCGGGTCTCGCAAAGATTGCACCAATCAGTGAACTGCGGAATGAAGTCATATTGATATTTCTTTTCCTCAATATGCAAAGGACCGAGTTTCGTAATTGTGATACCATATTTTGTTTCGTCATAACCCAATTCTTGCTGACACGCTAAAACGCACGCTTCGCATCCTGTACAAAAGTTGCTGTCTATTAATATCCCTGTATACGCCATGATTTCTCCCCCCTATGCCTTGTAAATCTTACAAATCATTGCTTTATAATTAGAACCAAACCCGGAAACACCGGCATCCATAGGAACAAGGTTATTGCAGTTCGATTCAAAAACGCCAAATAAGTCTTCCGCCTTACGCTCCGGGAACCACCAGCCATGCTCTGCCTGGATAACGGCCGGATCATAGGTATCGTTGAATGCGGCTTTGTATTTGCACTTCCCGTATTCGTTTTCGATCCAGATCCAGTCGCCGTCATTAACATCGTACTTTGCCGCAGTCTCCGGATGGATGTATACCAGCGGATCCGGATGCAGAGCCCGAAGCTTTTTAATTTGCCGTTGCTCTGAATGGAAGAAATGCGGCACGCGCGCTCCCGTTGTAAGAATCAGCGGATATTCTTCCGTCTTTTCCGGCATGGAAAGCGGAGTCATCGAAGGCTCAATCTAGCTTGGCAGCGGATCAAGTCCCATCATCTCGAAAATCGTTGAATATACCTCTGCTTTACCCGTAGGAGTCTCAAAGCCCGGTTGGCCGTCCCGGCGCAAACCGCCGGTTTCATATTTGCGGTATTCGAACTTTGGATATTTCCACGTTGATTGCTTCAATTCATCCCAGGTGAAACCGCCGTCTTTCAGCGCATAATCGTTCATCTCTTCGAGATTAGCCCACGGCCAGCCTTTCGGCCCAATGCGTTTGCCGAGTTCAAGGAATATTTGGTTGTCGGACTTGGTTTCACCGACCGGCTCGATCGCCTTGACAATCGCGCCGATGTAATATGGGTTCAGACCGCTGAAGCCGATCCGTTCCGTATAGGTAGCAGCCGGAAGAATCACGTCGGCCAGCGCCATTGCCGTAGGAGTCATAAACAAATCGTTGCATACGATAAATTCGAGATTTTTATACCATTCCAGCTGTTTTTTCGCCTGCGCGCCCATCGTTGCCAGGAAGTTGTTCGTCACCAGATAAATGGCGCGCGGCAAATACGGTTCGCCCGTTTCAAACGCCCGGAAGGTGGATTGGGAACTCAAGTTTTTAAAGCCGACGTTGAAGAGCGGATACTCATCCGTACCCAGCCGGGTAGCCTTCTGCTCATCGGTAAGAAGCTCATCATAGCCCCAGCAGCCAGTCCAGTTGCTCTCTGCGATGCCCCAGCACGGATGCCCGATGACATTACTGCCCGGGATATCAAGGTTGCCGGTAATGGTCCACAGGCAAGTTGCCGCATGGGCCGCTTGTTGTCCGCCGGTCTGTTGGGCAAAGGCGACGCCCCATTGAATAGTCGCCGGTTTTGCTTTCGTATACAGGCGGGCAACACGGATAATATCTTCTTTGGGAACCCAGCAAGCTTCCGCCAGTTTATCCAAATCATACTCTTTGCAGCGCTCGATGACTTCATCAAGACCATGCACCCACTTATCGCAGAATTCTTTGTCATATAGTTTTTCATCGCAAACGACTTTGAGCAGCGCCATCGCCAGAGCGCCGTCGCTGCCTGGACGGACGCGCAGCCAGTTTTCACCGGCCCGGGCAGCAATCCAGGTCAGTTGCGGATCAATAACAATCACTTTCGTACCACGCTGCATAAGGTCGGTTACCCAGTGCCCATAAAAACCGTCCGCGTTGGAATAGAATGGATTATGACCCCAGACAATCATTACTTCCGGAACCACATACTCAGGATCCTCATACCGCAGAGGCAAAAATTGCGAGCAGTCCGCGACCGTAGCATCGCCCAGCATGCAGGCCATCGAAGCGATACGCGGCAAATAACACGAATTACCGGCAAAATAAGGCACACCTTCATTCGGGCTGCCAATGCAATAGGCCAGACGCGTTATCTGGTGAATATCACGCCCGGTTCCTTGCCCGAACAAAATAGTATGCGGTCCATATTTTTCAGCGATCTCTTTAAAGTTTTTCTCGATAATGTCATAAGCTTCTTCCCAGGTGCAGCGTTCGAATTTATCCTTGCCACGGTCTTGACGCGCACGTTTCATTGGGTACTGGAGGCGGTCTTTGTGGTAGACATAATCCGGGATGCAGAGGCAGCGGCTGCAAAGTCTTCCCTGGTTATACGGATTTTCCGGATCCCCTTCTACCTTGATCAGTTTTCCATCTTTTACATACATGAGGACACCACAGTTATTGTGGCATCCTGGCGCAGTCCTCGCGTTCCCGCGAATTACTGTGCATCCATCCTCTTCCCACGTCCACAGATGCTCAGTTTCTTTAGCATTAACCATAACTGCTTTACTCATACAGACTCCTTTCATTGATCCCATTTTTTTAATTGTTATTAGTGACTGGATTGTCCGCCACTATGTTTACAAAAATTAAACGCGCGGCACCCCTCCCCGTAAAAATCCACTACTTAGTACAGCCCATGGTAAGTGCAAAAGTTATGCCAACATACTTGTCACCAAAAAAGCGGCTTAAAACCTCGTTTTTTCGTGTGCGGCGTTAAAGTCGAGCTCTCTGTTTTTAGCCAATTTGAATTTTTTATTTTCAGTTTGGCTATGACAATGATAAATTCCCAACAAATAGTACGCGCAGTTTGCGTTAAGAACTTTACTATTTTCAAAGCAAAAAAACCTTAGCAGTTGGAAAATCAACCAACTGCTAAGGTTTTTTTATTGTTTTTGGGCCTTGCCAATTCTACTGTTTTGGACAACGCATTTAGATAATAAACGTTAGCCACACAATCCCAAATACCGTAGTGATTAAGGTTAATGGGAGCCCAACTTTTATATATTCCCTGGGCGCCATCACCACGCCCTGGCGTTTCGCAATCTCAACAACAATAAGATTGGCAATAGATCCGGTTATCGTAAGGTTTCCCGCCAGCGTTGAAAACAACGCCAACGCCTTCCACCAGGCAGCTGCATCTGCTGCAGGGACAAAGAACTTCAACAGCAGCACCGCAGGTACATTGCTTACAATGTTGGATAAAACAAGGGTTAGGAAGGCAAAGAATCCGATAGTATTGATTTGATTTTGCGGCAGAAACTCCATCACATAAGTCATTAACCCGCTCTTCTCTACGCCGCCGACAATCACAAAAAGCCCCGTAAACATCACCAGCAGGTTAAAATCAACGCTGGTATACACCTTATTCGGGTTTACGCGCCTAGTAATCAAAAGAAACGCCGCACCCAAGCCGGCGGCAAGAACCAGCTCAAAACCCAGCATATAGGCAGATAAAACACAAAATAATACTATCAATGATTTGCGGATCAAATACGGATGAAATAAACTTTCCTCACTGGCGGAGGCATTATCGATGCATCCCTGGAGGTTATTCCCGTACACGGACAAAATGATAAAATAATTCGCCGCCAATCCTAAAACCGCAATGGGCACGGCAGTCAAAGAATAGGATGCGAAGGAAAGGCCTGATAGGCTGGCTATCAGTATGTTTTGTGGATTTCCCAGCAATGTAGCCGCGCTCCCAATATTCGATGCTGTAGCCAGCCCCAGAAGATGCGGAAGCGGATTACATTGACCTTTACGGCAAATCATGAGCACAACCGGCGTAAAGAGAAGGCATACTATATCATTGATGGCAATTGCCGACATCACACCGCTCGACACGATTACGGCGAAAAGCAACCCCTTCTTGGTCGATACTTTTTGCAAAACAACATTGCCAAGCAATTCAAAAAAACCGGCCAACTTCAAATTGGCTACGATAATCATCATGGAAAATAATATAACGATGGTCTTGAAATCAACATACTTAACCGCATCATCAAACGATAAAACTCCAAAAGCGATTAGGGCGATTGCCCCGATAATCGAAGCACCTGCCCGGTCAATACGAAAAACAGGGCTCTTCCCCAGGGTGAAAATAACAAGTACACCG
>JAGFXW010000054.1 GCA_017861495.1 Bacillota bacterium | reverse complement strand
TGCCATCGAAACGGCGACGGGTCATTATAGGAGAAAGCTGCTTCGTTCCAGTTATTGTCACGGTAAGCATCCTGTGACCAATCATATCTCTTCTTCTCTTGCCACTGCTGACGTTCTTCCCTTGCAAAAAAATCCCTGGCCATGTTCAATAGCAGCGAGTCATTACGATGATACACTGCTTGGTCATCCCGAACAAACACAAATACGTTATCAAACATGAACCCTATGCCGACCAGTTCATCCCAGTTGTCATAGAATAACGCCGCGTCTCGTATACGCACACCACGATACCAAAAATACCCTTCGCTATAGCGGTCGTTATCATGCCACCTGTAGGAATGTAACCCAGGGAACCTGTCGTTCCACTCACGGTCATGGATTGGTTCCATCCAATAGTCAGATGACGCAAAGCGTTCGCGCATTGAATAGCTAGACTCATGCCACTGAAAATACGACGGTTCGTTATAGGAGAAAGCTGTTCTTTGCCAATTATTGTCGCGGTAAGCACTCTGTGACCAATTATATCGTTTCTGTTCCTGGCGCTGTTGATCCTGACGTTGCTGTTCCTGGCGTTGCTGTTCCTGGCGCTGTTGATCCTGATGTTGCTGATCTTGACGTTGTTTCTCCTGTTGTTGCTGTTCCTGGCGCTGTTGATCCTGGCGTTGCTGTTCCTGACGCTGTTGATCCTGACGTTGTTTCTCCTTCTGTTGCTGTTCCTGTTGTTGCTGTTCCTGGCGCTGTTGATCCTGGCGCTGTTGATCCTGGCGCTGTTGTTCCTGTTGTTGCTGTTCTTGGTGTTGTTGATCCTGACGGTGTTGATTCTGCTGTTGCTGTTCCTGACGTTGTTGTTCCTGCCGTTGCTGTTCTTGACGTTGTTTCTCCTGTTGTTGCTGTTCTTGGCGTTGTTGATCCTGACGGTGCTGTTCCTGGCGTTGTTGATCCTGACGCTGTTTCTCCTGCTGTTGCTGTTCCTGGCGCTGTTGATCCTGACGTTGTTTCTCCTGCTGTTGCTGTTCCTGTCGCTGTTGATCCTGACGTTGTTGATCCTGCTGTTGCTGTTCCTGGCGCTGTTGATCCTGACGTTGTTTCTCCTGCTGTTGCTGTTCCTGTCGCTGTTGATCCTGACGTTGTTTCTCCTGCTGTTGTTGTTCCTGGCGCTGTTGATCCTGACGTTGTTTCTCCTGTTGTTGCTGTTCCTGGCGCTGTTGATCCTGACGGTGCTGTTCCTGCTGTTGTTGTTCCTGCCGTTGTTTCTCCTGACGTTGTTTCTCCTGTTGTTGCTGTTCCTGGCGCTGTTGATCCTGACGTTGCTTCTCCTGGCGTTGTTTCTCCTTCTCCTGCTGTTGTTGTTCTTCTTTGGTCTGAGTATTATTTTCTGGTGCTGCCTCAATTAGAGTTGCGCTTAAACCAGCTTGCATAAAACCGACCATCAGTGAACAAATGATTGCTTTCTTCACTGTTTTTTTCACAATATATTGCCCCCTATCCTATTCTCCATTGATTGTTTTCTCAATTTTTCACCTGATGACCAGCCAATGTGCAGTCTGTACATTCCCGAATTTCCAGTAGTTGCTGATTTTCGAAGATGAATGCAGACTTACTTCAGGTGGAGTTTGCGGCAACTAACGCCTCACAAGTCGTATAATCCCCAGCAATACAAGCGCTCCTATCGTTGCCATGACAATTTCACCAATTGCTCCGTAAGTACTGAAGCCCAAATAGCTATATAGGTATGTTCCGATATAAGATCCTATTACACCTACGACTAGATCACCGATAAGACCAAATCCGCTGCCTCTCATAATTTTACCAGCTAACCATCCAGCAATAATTCCAACGATTATAAACCAAAACATACTCGCTTCCTCCTTTTAATAAATAAGAGTCCTCCTCCCGCTGCCATTATTCCGGATACTTTGCAATGAACCATGTTTTCACGATCTGGGTCAGAATAACATAACAAACCAACATGATCGCCAGCAACAGCCAAAATAGTGCCGGAAGTTTGACAAAACCGAGCAAGGCGCCCAAAGGTGAAACCGTTAGCCATGCACCCAATGTGACAACGACTAATGATCCGATGATCATGGGCCGGCTGGCCCTACTTTGAATGAATGGGATTTTAGTGGTACGGATGACATGGATGATAAGCTTCTGGGTAAAAAGCGACTCCACAAACCAGCCGGTGTGGAACAGAGCTGGATTACCCCAGCAATCGAATACATAAATCATGATAAAAAAAGTGGCATAGTCAAAGATGGAACTGATCGGACCAATGAAGAGGATGAAGCGCTGGAGGTTGCCAATTTCCCACTTGCGGGGCTTGACCAGCCATTCGACATCTACTTCGTCGGTGGGGATCGGAGTCTGTGAGAAGTCATACAGCAGATTGTTGATGAGCACTTGAACCGGCAGCATCGGCAAGAAAGGTAAAAACGCACTGGCGCCTACTACACTAAACATATTCCCGAAGTTGGAGCTGGCCGCCATTTTGATGTACTTGATGATATTGCCGAATACTTTTCGGCCTTCCCGCACCCCCTGTTCGAGTACCAGAAGATCATTTTCCATCAATATGATATCTGACGACTCTTTGGCGATGTCCACGGCACTGTTTACAGAAATACCAACGTCAGCAGCCTTCAAGGCAGGAGCGTCATTAATTCCGTCGCCCATAAACCCTACCACACTGCCATTTTTCTGCAGTGTGTGTACGATACGTTCCTTTTGAATTGGAGCCAGCTTGGCAAAGATACTGGTCGCGCTCACGGCTTCGGCCAGTTCCGTTTCATTCATTGCCTCGATTTGTGAGCCAAGCAAGATATGTTCAACCGGCATACCCACTTTACCGCAGATGTATGTGGTGACAATTTCATTGTCACCGGTAAGAATTTTGACATCAACTTTTAGATCATGGAGACGTTTCAGTGCTTCCATCGCACTCTCCTTGGGCGGATCAAGAAAAGCCAGGTAGCCCAGCAGTGTCAGTTCCGACTCGTCACTCACTGCGTAGTGGGGTTTGTCGCTATCACCGGCAGGCATGACCTTGTATGCAATGGCCACAACGCGGAACCCGTTCGAGTTCAATTCCTGCACGAGCTGCTTGCGCTTTGCCGCGTCACCAGGCTTGATCGCCACTGCCTTGCCCTCAATTTCAACGGAAGGCGAAAGACTTGTAATTTCTTCCACCGCGCCTTTGCAAATGAGGATGTGCTGGTTTTGTTTGTCCTCGAGGATCACCGACATGCGGCGGCGCTTAAAGTCAAACGGTATTTCGTCAATCTTGCGATAATCCGTTTTGACCTTGAGATCCTCCTCTAGGTGTCCATAGTCAAGAATAGCTTCGTCCATCAAATTTTTCAGCCCGGTGTGGTAGTAGCTATTCATGTATCCGTACTGCAGAACCCGTTCGCTCTCCACGCCATTCACATCCATGTGCTTTTCCAGTACAATCCGGCCTTCGGTGATGGTACCGGTCTTGTCAGTACACAGCACATCCATGGCTCCGATATTTTGGATGGAGTTCAAACGCTTAACGATAACCTTCTTCCCTGCCATTGCGAGGGCGCCTTTGGACAGATTGACTGTCACGATCATCGGCAGCATCTCGGGGGTCAATCCAACGGCCACGGCCACGGCAAACAAGAAAGCCTCCACCCAATTATGCCTGCTTAGACCATTGATCAAGAACACGGCGGGAACCATCACGCCAATGAAACGGATCATCAGCCAGGTAAATTTGTTAATCCCCGTGTCAAAGCTGGTCAATTCTCGCTCCCCAACAATGCTGGCAGCCAATGACCCAAAGTAAGTCTTGGCGCCGGTATGAATCACTACGGCTGTCGCAGAGCCGCTCTCCACATTGGAGCCAAGAAAACAGATATTGGGCAGGTCGAGCGGATTCTCAATTTCTGTGGGGGAGGTGACGGCAGTCTTTTCTACCGGCAGCGCTTCTCCCGTGAGAGTTGATTGATTGAGAAACAAATCCTTAGCAGAAAGCACCCGTACATCGCCCGGCACCATGTCCCCGGCAGCCAACCGGATGAAATCGCCCGGCACAAGATCATGGATCGGAACTTCTGTATCCTTGCCATCCCTTACTACCGTGGCCTTGGTGCTGACCATGGCCTTAAGTTTTTCGGCAGCGTTGTCGGCGCGCATTTCCTGATAGAAACGCAGCACCACACCCAGCAAGACCATCACCATAATCACCACGGTCGCCCGCATATCGCCGGTCGCAAAGGAAACTACTCCCAGCAAAGTTAACAGGATAACCAGTGGATTCTTGATATTCTCCAATAAACGCACGAGAGCGGACTTGCGCTGTTCTCGCGCAATTTCGTTCGGCCCATACTGTTTCATGCGTGCCTCTGCTTCCGCGGTACTAAGACCGTCTGAAGTAGATTGCAGCGCAATCAGAACTTCGTCGATATCTGCGCGGGCATTTTGTATGAGTTGATCAGAAAATTGTGTTCTGTCCGCTTGCGGATGAGTAACCATTTTCCACCTTCCTGTCGCGCAAGAAACTGATTGCACTCAATTTTCCATAGAGTGTTTTGAAAAAAGCAAGAACTGTCCTGCAAATTTATCCGTGCCTCTGGTTCCTGTTCTATTTAACGGAATATACCTGGCAAAAGCTTGCCGGCCTCTTTCTTGATACTTTCTTCTCCCCGCTTTTCGGCCTCTTTTTTGATATTTTCTTCATTAAGTGCCGGTTGTTTCAACGGATTGATCCGATCTAAGACCTCCTTTGACAACTGTTCCGGATAAATGGTTCCAGCAACCGTCTCCATAGCAATGCCGGAGAGTTCCGTTTCTGTGCCCCGTCTAATGAAATGGCCGGTCATCGTCAGAAACGGGATCCCATAAGCTTTGCCGTCACGAATGAAAAATGTTCCCTGCGTCACAGCCATTTCTCCCTTCCCGCTTACGTGACCATTGAAGTCCAGCGGTCCTTGCACATCCTTGTCCGTTAACCGGGAGCTATCCAAGCCCTGCCCGGATGCATCCAGTTCGTAACTTTCATTATTTGTCTGAACCTCACCTTCAGCCCCTACATTTCCTTGGTAAACGGAGCCGGAAACCCCCTGCAGCAGCAGACGAGTGTCAATATAGCGGAAATTTCCGACGACCCTGTTCACCGGCATATTGCTAAAAGTGGCTTGTGGAATACTGAAACTGCCAGAAATATTCGGGTCAGACAACGGTCCGACAATTCTTAACTGGCAGGCTACCGGCCGTTGCACCGTCAGCCCGGACAGAAAAGCTCCCGGATCAACATCCGGAATGGAAAGGGCTGCATCAATGCTTGCCACGCCTTGCGGCCAGGAGAGGGTCCCTTGCCCTGCCGTCTGCTGGCCGGAAATAACGAAATTCATGTTTTGGAGCCGAATCTCGTCTTGATTGCCGCTGAAGTGCCCTTGTCCGTCAGTGACAGTTCTCTTGCCGGCCAGTTTTAGATCCGAAAAATCCCCTTCCGTCTGCCACTTCACAACGCCGGAATCATTTCTCTCTATGGAAAGACTGGCCTCAATCCTCGCTTGGCCCTGCGGCCAGGATTGACTCTCTGGCCCTTCTGTTTGCTGGTTGGAAATGACGAAACTCATTTTCTGCAGTTTAATCCCGTCCTGATTAGCGTTAAACTGCCCCTGACAGTCAGTGACAGTCAGCTTACCGGTCAGTTTTGCACCGGAGAATTCGCCTTCCGTCCGCCACTTTAAAACGCCTTTGACATCCCGTTCTGTTAGCATCGTCAGCGTTGTTACTTTTCCGCCTTCCAGACTGATCCCCTGCGTGGCCGGTATAGCATCACGGAACTCTAGCATATCGAGGTCTTTACCCTTAATGGCAATCGTAGCAAATTGACCATTATTCCAATCTCCATCAATAGTCAGGCTGGCTTGACCAATTTTCCCTTTCAAGCTGATGGCAAGATCCGGGTAAGCATGGAAATCGATTACCCCATTCGCTTCGTCTATCGTTTTTGATAACAAATATGCTTTGCCGTATATCTTAGCCGCTACGATTTGCAATTTTCCTTGAAATTTATTTTCTTTGGTTTGATCTTCTTTTATAAAATTTTCCCAGTTCCAATGACTTTTTTCTTCCTGCAACCAAATTTCCGCACCCTCCGCTGTTATGGTTCCAATACGCGATATGCCAAAGTTAGCCTTTGCTAAATCAGACCAACTGTACTGCAGCTTTACAACCGGAACCTGCGCCAACAAATTCCCTTGTTTGGAATAGAGTGATACATCTTTAATGCTGACCCAGCCAAAAAGGGATAAATCCACAGCGCCTACCTGAACTCGGCCATTTACTTCCTGGCTGTAGCGTTCCACTAAGTAATCCTGCAGCGCCTGCCCTACCCGCGCCGCAAACAGAAACCAAGAAACACTAAATAGTCCGATTAATACGATCAGAATGATCAATAATTTCCGATGCTGAATGAACCACGCTCTCATATATCCACCCCCATACTTACCTACGCAATTTGTGTGAATATGCATTTTTCACCCCTATTAAAAACAAATAACTGCCAGAACGAACCGAATAAATCCGGTGCGGCCTGGCAGTCATGAGCCCAGTTTCCGCGGCTTTTAGACCCACGGCTTTGCGTCCTCGCCTTTCGGCGAGTTTGCTAATGGATACCCATCAACAAAACCACTTTTGCTTGCATTTACATTTTACCAGAAAAATCATGTCCATTCAATTTTTTATAAACAATTATGAATTTTTAGATAATTATCGGCGGAAAAATGGTCCACTATGGTGTGAAGGGTTCAATTATGGTGCAGCTGCCATGACTGTCAACGATTCGCCGCGAATTATTGACAATCGTCGATAAAATGCAAAAGTTCCTCTGTTTTTTCCTGCATCAACTTCGCATTTCTTCTGCTTTCCACATTCAATCGCAACAGCGGTTCCGTATTCGACATACGAACATTAAACCGCCAGTCTGGATATTCGATGCTTAGACCATCGGTGCGATCTATCGCTACGCTATTGGGAACATAAAATTCTTCGATCTTCGTTAAAATTTTCGCCGGATTATTCACCTTCCGGTTTATTTCACCGCTGACAGGATACCGGGTTATTCTTGTCGCAACTAACTTTGAAAGCGGCTGCTCTGTTAAACACATACTTTCCGCCACGAGCAACCAGGGAATCATGCCGCTATCGCAATAGGCAAAATCTTTGAAGTAGTGATGCGCCGACATTTCGCCGCCATAAACAGCATCTTCCAGCCGCATTCTTTCCTTGATAAAAGCATGCCCCGTCTTACTCTGTACCGGCTCGCCGGCCAAATCCCTGACCAACTCAATCGTATTCCAGGTGAGTCGTGGGTCATGAATGATTTTTGCGCCGGCCTGCCGCCGTAAAAACGCCTGCGCCAGAAAACCGACAATATAATACCCTTCGATAAAATTCCCTTTTTCGTCAAAGAAAAAACACCGATCAAAATCACCATCCCAGGCAATCCCTAAGTCCGCTTGGTGAGTTCGCACTGCCGCAGCCGTCACTTCCTGGTTTTCGCGTAAAATTGGATTGGGAATTCCCTGCGGAAAGGTACCATCCGGGTTATGATTTAGTTTTATAAATTCGAATGGCAATACTTTCTCCAACGCATCAATGACCGGCCCGGCACAACCATTGCCGGCGTTCACCACGATACGCAACGGTTTTAGAACGTCTGCGTCAATGTACGTCAAAAGATGGTCCACATAATCCGGCATGCTATCGACCTGCGTGATTTTACCGCGTTGTTCGACTGGAACAACACCTTGGGCAAATTTACCGCTGATGACCTTCTCTTCCAGATCTCGCAACCCTGTATCCCCGCTAATCGGCCGGGATCCTTTGCGCACCAGTTTCATTCCGTTATAATCTTGGGGATTATGGCTGGCAGTTACCATAATGCCGCCATCCAAAACAAGATGAGACGTCGCAAAATAAATTTGTTCCGTACCACACAGTCCAATGTCCACCACGTCACAGCCCGCATCCGTCAATCCGCGGATAAGCGCTTCTGTCAAGGGCCGGCTGGATAGACGAATATCCCGCCCAACAGCCACCTTTTTCGCTGACAGAATTTCACAAAACACTCTTCCAATACGGTAGGCCATTTCCTCATTCAATTCCTCAGGCACTCGCCCGCGGATATCATACGCTTTAAAAGCATCCCGCTTCAATTCCACTACATAACCCTCTTTTCTCAAACTCGTCCATAACAATCTTCAAACCGGACAATATCGTCTTCTTCCAGATAATCTCCATTTTGAATCTCAATAATTTCCAAAGGCATTTTCCCCGGATTTTCCAAACGATGTTTAGTCGAAGGCGGGATATAAATGCTTTCATTCCGATGAACCATTGTTTCTGTTTCACCCAGCGTGACCCTCGCTGTCCCACCGATCACCACCCAATGCTCGCTGCGATGATAATGCAGCTGCAGACTCAGTTGCTGACCGGACGTCACCCTGATTTTTTTCATTTTATAGCCTTTTCCTTCACCCATTACCGTATAGCTGCCCCACGGCCGGTATACCGTGGTATTTTCCGTGGCTTCCTTACGGCCTCGCTGCGTTAATTCCGTTACCAGATCTTTCATGTTCTGAGACTCGCCTCTACGGGCGACAACGATGACATCATCGGTTTCAACAACTAATAAATCCTCGAGGCCAATGCCGGCAAGCAAACGGCTGCGACTCATCATCAAGGTATTCGTGCAGCGAAGCGGCAAGCAATCGCCTTTAATCGCGTTCCCACCCTCATCTTTTTCCAGCGCATCGTAAACAGCATCCCAGGAACCGATATCATTCCAATAGGCTTGAAACGGAATCATCAGCATTTTTTTCGATTTTTCCGCCACGGCATAGTCAATAGAAATATTGGGCATTTGCGGAAAGTTTTCCTGCATTTCCGCAAATGGCAGCGACATAACTTGATAAATATCCGGTTGATGTTTTTTGAACTCTGCGCTCATACAATCGATGGCAAAAGCAAACATGCCGGAATTCCAGTAATAACCGCCCGTCGCAAGATACTTTTCTGCCGTGTCCTGATCTGGTTTTTCCCGAAACGCTTCTACGAAAAAACCGTCGCCGCAAACGAATCCGGCCTGGATATACCCATACCCGGTTTCCGGCTTATCCGGCTTAATGCCGAAAGTCACAATTTTATCTTGCCCAGCCATCTGTTCCGCTTTTTTTATATCGGCAACGAAGTCGTGTTGGGAACGAACAATATGGTCGGAAGGCGACACAAAAATTACTTCAGCTTTGTCACTCCCGAGCTCATCCAAGCAATAGCGCACTGCCAAAGCAATGGCCGGCGCCGTATTCCGTCCGACCGGCTCTAACAAGATATGGGCAGCTTGCGCCTTGCAATTCGCAAGCTCCGCTTGAACATGATGCTGGTAAGCATCATTGGTAACAATGAGAATATCTGCGGCCGGCACAATGGCTAAAAAACGGGTAATCGTCTGCGCGAGCAAAGATTGTTCGCCGTCAATCTGCAAGAATTGTTTCGGATAAGAACTGCGCGACAAAGGGTACAGCCGGGTTCCACCGCCGCCGGCTAAAATAACAATTTTCATCTTATAATCTCCTCTGCAACTCCAGGACCATACTCCACAAGAAACCGCCTGTGTTTTGCCAACGCCAATTTGGCAATACCATAACCGACGATACTTTCCGCCCCTTGATTGCGGTTCACGCCGTCAGCAGTAATGCCGTCGAAACAACCGCCGGTCTCCGGATCGATCAGGTTTTCTCCCAACGAATTCGCACCGGAATACCAGGCAAAACTGTTGCGGGCTAACTCCAGCATCGCTTGTTCACCGGTAATTTCAAAAGCCGCCAAGTGAGCTAATGTGGACATAGATGCTTCCACCGGCTGCTGATCATATATTGCCGGTTCTTTTCCCCGCATCCACCAGCCGTTGCAGCCCACCGGGCGGAAAAACCCGTCCCGAAAGGCAGCTCGATCCAGAAACGCCATACTTTCGCGTGCTATCGAGAGAAACCGCTCCTGCTTTGTCTTTTGAAACGCCACAAACATCGCCCACGGCAACAGTGCATTATCGTACGTAAGACTGTCTTCAAACCAGCGCCAGTTCTTTTCCCCCGCGCACTGTTCAAAGCGAATTGCGATGGCTTCGGCGAGCTGGCAAATAAGGCTATCGTTCTCGGTTCCTTCGTTAAAGCCAAGGCCGATCAGAGCATAGGCCTGCCCCCGCAGGAACTTAAGGGAAGGAACCTGTGGCAACGCGCGACCGATAGCACCGGAACAAGCCGCCTTTACCCCCGCCGGCATCGCCGGCGAAACCAATGCGTACTCTAAGGCCCACAGGCAACGGCCGAAACATTCTTCCGAGCCTTGTGTTTCTGTAAATTTCCGGCCATAAGTCATAAAATTCCGAAAATTTCCGGTTTCATTCTGGGCATATAAGATGAACGCCAAGTAGCGGTAGATTAAGGCGAGGTATTGCGGTTTTGGGGTTTTTTCATACAACATCACCGCCATAATTAAGGCCCGGGCGTTATCGTCCGTTGTATACCCTTTGTCCAAATCCGGAACGTTATAGCGTGTATGCTGAAACATACCGGTATCATCGGTCATCCGAAAAATATGCGCGTCATCAAAAACGCGACTGGCGTCGGCCATTACATCATCCTCAATCCATTGCGACTCGCGCTGGAGAGATGGGGATGAGATTTTTGGCTTGACGAGCTGAAGGGCCGCATGGTATGCAAGGCTAATTCGGTATATTGAGCGGCTACATTAGCCCACGACATTGTCTGCCCAACTGCCAAAGTCTTCCTCTCCATTTCTGCTTTTTGCGTTGGGTTCTCCAATACCGATCGAATACATGCGGCCATCGAGTCGGAATCTTTGAAATCGGCCAGCAGTCCGCGACCGCCACCCAGCATTTCCTCGGCATAACGGTATGGCGTCGATATAATCACTCGCCCACACCCCATAGCATACGCCAATGTTCCGCTGACCGCTTGCTCTTTGGATAAATACGGCGTCAGGTACATATCGGATAAATGCAGATAGGTAATCACTTCTTCCTTGGTCAGATACTTATCAATAAACCGGATATTGTTCTTGACCCCAAGCTCTTCCGCTAAATCCATCAAGCTCTGCCGGTATTTTTCCCCTGAGCTTTCTTTGACACAGGGGTGCGTCTTGCCAAGGATCAGATACACCAGGTTTTCATAATCCGCTGCGACTTTCGCCACCGCTTC
>JAGFXW010000053.1 GCA_017861495.1 Bacillota bacterium | reverse complement strand
ATACGGCGTTACCCGGAAAATCCAGGATACGGTCGGTGATTCCACGCTATCCTTCGCCAAAAATTTCAAAATATCAAAATACAACTGTTGAATTCCCGGACCCCGGCGATTTTGCAGCCGCGCTTTGGCTTTTTTAATGATCCCGACAACCAGCGGCGCAGCCAATAACAAAATAAGCGCCTGCATCATATCTATAAACATCGTCATGTCACTACCACCCCGCGTTCCATATCAAAACCAAGACCGTAACCGCCATAATGTAACCGATATACAGTTGCAAACTGCCGGCCTGGATTGTTTTCATAAACCGGGCCATTCCCAGAATGGTTCGATTAATCGGCCGGTACACCATATCGGTAAATACATAGGTAATCGCTACCTGATAAGACAACCTGCGGCCAAAATAATGGTTGGTTTCTATTTCATCCACAATCGTTTCCCGCTGCGGACGCAAAACGCTGTGGAAAATCCTTCGGATCGGGCCAGAAAAACCGGTCGCCGTATATTGCATATGGGAAGTCGGCACAATGCCGCAAGTCCATGTTTCCCCGGTGACGGTCCGCGGTTTCCCGTACAAATACGAAAGAGCAACCGCCACTACTACGCTGATCAATAACAAACCAATGACGAAGGGGATGGATAACCCACCGGCATTCGAAGCATTAAACGCAACCGAATACCAATTTGCCGTGAGCATCGCATCCGCATTTAAGCCGGGAAAATCGGCCAGTACCATAGAAATCAAGGTAATCATGCCCTGCGGCCATACGCCAAGCAGAACGCATAACAGAGCCAACCCAGCCATCGGCGCCAGCATCACAGGCGAAACTTCCTGCGCAGTTTCCGCCTTTACACTACGCGGTTTCGCCAAAAAAGCAATCCCGAACGCTTTTACAAAACAAGCAGCCGCCAAGGCGCCGGTCAGCCCTAACAACGCAATTAACACCGCGCCTGCCAATTTGGGCGCCACACCCGTCATTGCCTGCGGCAGCAAAAACAATGCCTGGAAGGTCAGCCACTCGCTGATAAATCCGTTCAACGGGGGCAACGCTGCAATCGTCGCCGCGCCAACCAGAAAAAACAGCGCCGTATAGGGCATCCGTTTGATTAGCCCGCCCAGCCGTTCGATATCTTTCGTATGCGTGGAGTGCAATACCGCACCGGCGCCCATAAACAACAACGATTTAAACACCGCATGGTTGAAGCAGTGGTACAATACGGCAACCCAAGCCAGCCCGGCCATCAGCGGCTCGCCCTTGCTCATAAATACCATCCCGCTGCCGATCCCCAGCAGCATGATCCCAATATTCTCTACACTGGAGTACGCCAACAGCCGCTTCAGATCCGTTTCCATCAGCGCGTATAACACGCCGAGAACACAGGATAATATCGCAATCGCCAGAATCAGTCCACCCCACCAAACAGGTCCTGTCCCCAAAAACTCAAGGAAAAACCGGCACATTCCATAGATAGCCGTTTTTATCATGACCCCGGACATCAGGGCAGAAATATGGCTCGGCGCAACCGGATGGGCTTGCGGCAGCCAGATATGCAACGGAATCATACCGGCTTTCGCGCCAAAACCGACAAACGCACACAAAAACACAATATTCCGGGTCGATGCCGATAAAACACTGCCGTCAAATTGCACAAAATCCATGCTGCCGGCCGCAACAGACAACAGCAAAAACGCCGAAATGATAAAAATCGTCCCTACATGTGTCATCACGATGTACACAAACGCCGCCCGGGTATTGGCCAACTTTTCGTATTCGAAATTGACCAACAGAAAAGAAACAACCGACATCACTTCCCAGGCAATCACAAACGCTGCAACATGGCTTGCCGTAATCACCAAGACCATGCTCAGCAAAAAAACATTGAACAAACCGGTCAATAGTCCATACCGTCCGCCGTAATACTCCTTACTGTAGCCCATCGCATAGACACTGGCCGCAAGGCCGCCCAAGCCGATCAACAATAAAAAGAAAGCAGCCAAATTATCTACCCTGGCCGTCATGGCCCCGAACGGCAGCGACAGCGGCAACGTCAACTCCAGCGTTCCCTGCCAGAAAACAAAAATTGCACACAGTACCGTCGCCAAGCATCCCAGCGCCGCTAATCCGTGTGCAACAAAGTTTATTTTGCCAGGGTGCTTGCCTCCGAAAAATACCGACAGTCCCCCTAGGGTAAATAAAACGAGCATCAAATAGTACCAATCCACAGCCAACATTTGCATCTCCTACCTTGATTTTTTGTCACGTGCTTATTAGTATACCACAAAAATTCGTCAAGATGCGTCCCGAGCACTATTTTTTTGCATTATTATTCATTTATACATTTTATTCATGTCCGCAACAATCCGAATTTGTGCAGCACCGCACCAACTTTTTTGCCAAAAAACGGTATCCTTGCTACGTCGCGCTCTCCAACCCCGCCAATCGCCAGCAAAAGAATCCCATAGACCAAACAACCCACCAAGAAAACAAAAAACGTCAGCAAAACAGGATTGACTAAAAAGGCCGGCGCATGGCCATAAGCCAGGTACATTACAAAACCCATAACCCCGGCGGCAAAACTGCTTTTATAGAAAGTTTCCCGCTCGACCGTAATTTTCGTCTGCCGTTTCAGCCAATAAATGTTCAATGCGGCAGCAAAACCAATATCCACGACCGTTGCCCAAGCAGCGCCTTCAATCCCCAACGCAGGCATCGCGGTCAAAGTCCAGTTCAAAACCACTTTCACAATCGCCGCCAAGCCCATATTCACAACCGGGATAAACGTGAGACCCATGCCTTGCAACGCCCCGGTGGAAATTTGGTGCAGCCCCAGTAAAAACACCGATAATGATAAAACCCGGATCGAAGCGCCGGCCTGCGGCGCATTATAGATAATGCCGGCAATTGGTTCCGCCAGTAAACACAAGATCACAACGCCGGGCAGCGCAACGAGATGGGTCAGCCGGAACGCAGCGGCAATCTTCTGTTTCACGCTCGACATATCCCCTAACGAATAAGACGCGGAAATCGCCGGCACCAGGCTAATCGCCATCGAAGCGGTCATAATCGTAGCCAAATTCACCAAAGGGACCGCCATCCCGGTCAAATAACCGAATAATTCCGTCGCCTGCCCTACCGAATAGCCCGCTTTTTCCAGACGCAACGGCACCACAACCAAATCCAGGTTGGCAACCAGCGGCAGCATGATCCCAGATAAAGACACCGGCCAGGCCAGACTGACCAGGCGGCGAAAGATTTTTTTGCTGCTTTCCCGTTCTACAGTTGGAATATCGCCTTGGCTAACAAAGCTAGCCTGCAGACGGCGGTAAAAGTATAACAATGTACACAAACCGGCAATCGATCCGGCCGCCGCCCCCAAACTGGCGCCTCCGGCCGCATACTCCAGCCCTCTCGGCAAAAGCAAACCGGCAAAAGCCACCATGGCAGCAACGCGGATTATCTGCTCAAAAATCTGCGATACGGCAGTCGGCGTCATAATCTGCCAGCCCTGCAAATACCCCCGGAAGCTGGCCAAAATCGTAACAAAAAAGATCGCCGGCGACAAAGCAATGAGCGAATAATACGCCCGCGGATCGCGAATGACCCGAAACTCGATCAACCAGGACGCGCTGACAAACAACAGCACACTCAAAACCAACCCGGTCACCGTCAGCATCGCCAAAGAAAGGCGGAATACCCGTTTTGCACCTACGATATCCTGCAGCGCAACCCGTTCTGCCGTCATAATCGAAATCGCAACCGGCAAACCGGCGGAAGAAATATTCAAGGCCAGTAAATACAGCGGAAAGGCCATTTGATACAACCCAATGCCTTCACCGCCTAAGATCCGCGAAAGAATAATCCAATTCAGCGACCCGATGACTTTTACCACCAGTCCGCCGATTGTCAAAATCAATGTTCCCTTTAAAAAAAGATTTCCACTACTCACTCAGATTTTCTCCTGCCTAACTTACTTATAGACTTCCTTCTGCGGGCGGACGAAATTGTTCCTCCGGCAGTGTCAACAAATAGTCGATTGCTTGCAGCATCTTGTTTTTCGCCATCGGCAAACGGCCGTTGACATACGCATAATTGGAATTGTGGTCGCTGTACAATTTTCCCGTTACATTCAGTTCTTCAATCAACAGTCTGGTTTCCCGCAATGCTTCGTATGGTGTCAGCAACTGAAAGGCGCCGCTTCGGTAGTCTTCATACAGCAGAGTTCCCGGCATCGGAATCAAAGTCCGCAGCCGGATAAAATCAGGATCGATCTGATTGAGGACACGCGCGCTGTTTTTCGCATGTTCTGTTGACCGTTCCCGGCCGCCAATCCCGATAAGAATATATTCACTCAGTTCAATGCCGGCCGCTTTGACCCGCAATCCCGCTTCCAACGTTTGCTGGGCCGTCGCTCCTTTGCAGATCCTAGCCAACACAACGTCGTCACCGGATTCCATGCCCGAATGAAGCCGGTTTAAACCGGCAGCACGTAACTGTTGCAGTTCTTGCTCTGATTTCAACAAAATAAATTTGGTCGATCCATACATCGTAACCCGTTTCAAGCTCGGAAAAATTTCTCTGGCATACGAGATAATCTCCACAAGTTCATGCGTTTTCATTAAGATCGTATTTCCATCGGGAAAGAATATCGTGTCGAAAGCATCACCATACACAGTTTTGGCCTCATCGATATCTTCCTTGATCTCCGCAACCGGACGGATACGAAACCGTTTGTCCTTATACATTCCACAAAACGTGCACTTATTGTGCGGACAGCCTATGGTAGCCTGGATCAGCAGACTGCCGGCCTCACTCGGAGGACGGTATACGACTCCTTCATAACGCATCACTGCCACCCTCCAACATCGCTGATTGATTTGTTCTTCTATCGTACCACAATTCAAGCAGAATATCGATTATTTCCCATCATAGTCTTATCAATCTGCCAAAAATGCGGTATAGTATTTTAGGAAGGAGACGATAAAATGAGCTCAACAGCAATTTCGGAAAATGTCTGGTGGAGACTGCTGCGCCCCCACACCCTTACAGCCTCGTTCGTACCGGTTTGTATCGGCACAACGCTTGCGCTCCCGCACCCGCATTTCCGTCTTTCATTTTTAATATTCATGCTGGCGGCCAGCATGCTGATCCAATGCGCCTGCAATATGTTCAATGAATACTATGACTATCGCCGCGGGTTAGATACAAGAGACTCCGTAGGGATCGGCGGCGCGATCGTACGTGATGGAATTGCGCCGCAAACGGTCTACCGGCTGGCAATTTCTTGTCTGATCGTAGCCTTTCTACTGGGCTTATACCTTAGCAGCCAAACCAGTTGGTGGCTCATCGCTATCGGTTTTCTCTGCATGCTGGTTGCGTACTTATACTCCGGCGGCCCTTACCCCATTTCATCTACTCCCTTTGGCGAACTCTTCGCCGGACTTTTTCTCGGCGTCATCGTGATCCAGATCGCCTATTTCATCCAGACCGCTTCAATTACAACGCTAAGCATCTTGGCCTCTATCCCTTCCGCAATCTTAATCGGCGCAATCTTGATGGCCAACAACATACGGGATCTAGAGGAAGATACACAGCATGGACGAAGGACTTTGGCCATCCTATTGGGTCGAAGCCACGCTGTCAATTTTCTGGCAGGAATGTTTGTGCTGGCGAACGGTCTGATTATCGCGTTTGTTACTTTGGGTATGCTGTCGTTCTGGCCCTTACTGACCCTGGCCAGCATACCAAAGGCTGCCACCGCCGTCCGAAAATTCCGTAATGCTTCACTGCGACAAGCAGAAATCGAAGCGATGATTGCTACCGCACAGACGAATACTATTTTCGGTCTTGCGCTATCCGTCGGTCTTTTGCTTCAATATTGGTTTTCTCACTGAAAAAAAATCCCTCTGGCCGTAAAATCAGCCAGAGGGATTTTTGCTGCCCTTTTATAATCGTTCAATCACAGTCGCAATCGACGGTCCACCACCGACGCACAGCGAAGCGACACCGTACTGCTCCCTGCGGCGCTGCAATTCATAAATCAACGAAACAATGATTCGTGCCGCCGTACAGCCAACCGGATGCCCCAATCCAATACCCGAGCCATTCGCGTTCATCTTATCCATACTCAGATTCAATTCCCGGTTGACCCCTAAAAACTGCGCCGCAAAGGCCTCGTTGATTTCATAATAACCAATATCTTCCGCCTGCAGGCCGGCATAACGGATCGCCTTCGGAATTGCGTAAACCGGTCCCAGGCCCATTACCTCCGGATGGACACCGGCGTTCGCCGTCGATACCACACGGGCTAACGGCTTGCAGCCCAGCTCCGCCGCTTTCTCCGCCGACATTAAAACCAGTGCCGCTGCCCCGTCATTGACGCCAGACGCGTTCCCGGCCGTCACCGTACCATCTTTTTTAAACGCCGGTTTCATGGCCGATAGTTTTTCCATCGAGATATCCGCCCGTGGGTGCTCATCCGTGTTCACAACCACGGATCCCTTCTTTGTCGCAATCGTTACCGGTGCGATTTCTGCATCGAAGGTACCATTGGCAATTGCATTTATCGCCCGTGAATGACTCAGGAAAGCAAGTTCATCCTGTTCTTGGCGGGTAATCCCATACCGTTTGGCAACATTCTCTGCTGTCAGTCCCATGTGATAACCTTCCAGGGCGCAAACCAATCCATCATACAACATCGAATCGAGCACTTCACCGTTGCCCATTCGATAGCCTTCCCTGGCATTTTTCAACAGATACGGCGCTTGCGACATGCTTTCGACTCCTGCCGCAACCGCAATATCGGTCTTGCCAAGAAGGATAGACTGGAAAGCCATCTCAAACGCCTTCATCCCGGAACCGCACTGCTGGTCAACCGTATACGCATACCCTTCAACCGGCATGCCGCATTTCATTTGGATCTGCCGGGCGGGATTACCTTTCGCGCCAGCTTTGTAAATCATACCGCAAGCAACTTCCGGTACCATTTCCGGCTTTATCCCCGCTTGCGCAAGTGCAGCATTGACGGCCACGACACCCAGGTCAACCGCGCTGACGTCTTTCAGTTTGCCCAAAAAATCTCCAATTGGCGTACGTTTTGCCCCCACGATGACGACATCTCTCATCTTTTCACCTCATCACATAATTTTCTTGCGATCTCACCGAATTAGCACTCACCCCAATCGTTTTTCCATAACCCGGTAAAAAACCGCAAAAGCAGTATCAAGAATAATCAGAGTATTCTTGATACTGCCTTCAATTTCCTGCTTGTATTTTCCAATCCGTTCTTACTTTCGTGGTCCTTTCGCAACCAAAACTTTGATGAAAAAGATTTTTTCAATACCGACCTCAATGGCCGAATACACCTCGGCCAATTCCAACTGAAAATAGACCGTAATTCCGTTCACATTGACTTGTTCATATCCATCAATCACATTCGGCACACCCAATCGCACGGATGGGTAACGGGCTGGCGGCCCGCAAGGACCCGCTCAAGCTACGGTTTTTGTCGCTTCGTGACGGAGAGTGATTGCCTTGTCGCGCGATTTAGCAGCAATGTATGAGTGGGCAGCTTCTTGAATTAGAATTTCCATCCCTTTGTCCCCTCTCTTCTCTCGGAAATTAAGCACTGCCGGTTTTACGGGTACCCCGGGCTACGAGAAATTTTCAAAATACAATCGAAATACTCGTAAAATATTCAGGTAACGTCGACTGAAAATAGAGCGTAATTCCATCAATATTCGTAATTTCATATACTTCATTATCTTCCGGTACACCCAGTCGCACGGACGGGTAGCGGGGCGTCGGCCCGCAGGAACCGCTTCAATTGCCGCCCGGATGCATCCCATCAATTACTGTAATCGTTTTGTCCGGAGAATTGGCTTCAATAAAAGCGTGAGCCGCTTTTTGGATTAATAGTTTCATCTGGCCACCTTCATATATTCATTTCTATTACTACATTATTATTTGTTTATTTTCGAACACAATTACCCATGTCTTGCCTTATACCCTGTCTTGCGGTGCAATTCCGCCATATTCCGGCACTCGTATTGCTTCAAGACCTCGATCATGATCTCAGCACAGACCCGGGCATCCGACATCGCATTATGATGCTGGAGATCCAACGATAAGTGCTGCGCAACTGTAGACAAACGGTAGTTCTCCAAATCCGTCCAAGCCAGCTTGGCAATCTGGCAGGTACAGGCATACGAAAACTTTGGCGGTACCAACCCATATTTTTGCGCCGCTTTCTTCAGCACATTAACATCAAATGTAGCATTATGGGCAATCACCAAATTTCCGGCCAGCCAAGACCAAATCTGCTCGCTAACCATGAGAAAATTCGGCATATGCGCGACATCCCGGGCACTGATCCCGTGGATCCCAATATTAAAGGAACTGAAATAATCTTCCGGATTGATCAGCGAATAATATTCGTCGACAATTTTACCGTTTTCCACCTTCGCCATACCAACGGCACAGGCACTGTCCCATTTCCGGTTGGCCGTTTCAAAATCGATAGACACAAATTTCATTTATGTAACCCCTTTGCCTGCTGCATACATTGCGAACCAGTTATTGTATTCGTTTCATAGTTTTTCATTATTAATAATACCATTACGAAAGAAATCCGTCCAATGATTGTCCGTTAAACACTATTCAGATCGAAAACCCAAACGAGTTGCTCAGTCTACATGAAAAGTCATTTGCTTTTCTTGATATAAGGCGGTTTATAAACGCCAAGATGATGTTTTAATGCCTCCTGTAATAAATGAGAATAGTTAATTTTTCTCGGTTTCAATACCAATCAGAACGCCACGACAAGTTAAAATAAGGGTTTACCTTAAATGCTCCTTGTGAGCCATCGTTTAGACGATATAAAAATAGTCACGTTTATGTGGCTTTTCTTATTTATCTTTATCCATCAAAAATATAAAAAATCTTCTCTTACCCCTTCGCCACAATCGCCTTGTTCTCAATAAACTCTGCAATCTGCTCGTCGCCGTATCCCAACGATTTTAGTATCCCAATACTATCAGCGCCCAATTGGGGCGCTAATTTATATTCAGCCTCTCCCATGCTGGCAAAATGGATCGGATTGGCGGGAAGAGTGACTTCACTCCCGTCTTCCAAGGTTATTTTGCGCAAATATTCGTTTTCCCAAGCCTGCTCATCCGTAAAAATATCGCGTGGATTGGCCAGTTTTTCGTGCACAATACCGGCGGCATTCAATCCACCAACTATTTCTTGGGTCGTAAATTCCGCAAAGGCTGTATCTAAAATATCAACAATTTCTTTAATATATGGCTGAGCGCCTTTAAGAGTCGCAAATTTCGGATCGCCGATATATTGCTCCAGATGCAGTGTCTTCAACAGCCCAGTGTATTTTTGATCCCAATCCGGCATGGCAACGAGCAGCCAATCGCCATCCTTCGTCTGAAACAAAGGGGATGCCGGTATAATCTCGTCATGCCGATCCTTTGGGTAGAGATGACCGTAACGTGGTTGGCTGGCCACAAGGCCACAGCCGTTAAACCAGAGGGCGCCGGCATACAGGGAAGTTTCCACTTTGTCGCCTTGTCCGGTTCTCTCCTTTTTCAATAATGCCGCAAGAATTCCGGCCAGAATATTCGAAGCAACCGTGCCATCGCCAAACCCAGGCTGCGGCTTGAAAGGCACACTTCCTTTGCAAGTCCATTCCAACGGCATCCCGCCTCGGGACCAGAAGGCCGCATTGTCAAAACCGGGGCGGTCCTTGTCCGGTCCTTTCGGGCCAAAACTGGTGAAATGGAAATAGATCAGTTTGGGAAATTTGTCTTTTAACGCTTCATAGTTCAGGCCCAATTTATCAAGAGCCTTGCCTCTCGTATTGGTCATAAAAACATCGGCAGTTTCCAATAATTTCATCATGACCTGATTGCCTTCATCAGATTTCAGGTCTATGGCAATGCTTTTCTTATTTGCGTTCGGCGGTTGAAACATGGGGTTGTGGTCAACATCGCACGGGATGCCGTATGCCTTCCCGATCTGTCGCCATTGTTCCCCTTGCGGCGGTTCAACCTTTATTACTTCCGCACCCCAGTCGGCCATCATTCTGGCTGCTTGCGGCACTGCAACATGGGTACCTAATTCAATAACGCGGATGCCTTGTAACGCTTTATTCATTAAAATCATCTGTTCCTTCCTATGCTCAATTGTTATATTTGCTTTTCTTCGGTTTCGGCAGTTGTAAGCGCCGGCCAAGTATTGCAATTTCCCGCAAAAAAAATAGACTCCGTTGAATTGCGGGAAAATTTTGTATGTATTAAAATTTATACAAAATTCCATGAAATCCTTCTTTTGGGAATCGAATTGATTGCAAAAAAAGAAACCCGTTACAGCGCACAAAGCCAAACGAGTTTCTTTTTCATTGTAAATTTAAAGCTATGTGGTGCAAACAGTAGTGCAAACAGACTCAAATGAATCCATTCTTACTGATGGTCCTTGGCGAGTCGATTGCGGATATAAAATGCAATACATGCTAAAACGATCAATTGCAAAATGAGTACGCCTGTCAAAGCTATCACCTCAATTTTACGTTCTTGCTATTATTTTACACTAAAAAAGCAAAAAGTGTAAACAAAAAAATGTAAATCATTACATTTTTTTCGCATATGGCTGAAATCGTCGCAGCCGCAGTGCATTGGATACTACAGATACCGAACTGAACGCCATAGCAGCGCCGGCCAGAACCGGCGACAAAAAGCCGGCTGCGGCAATCGGAATCCCCAGTGAATTGTAGAAAAGCGCCCAGAACAGGTTTTGCTTGATATTACGCATGGTGGCCTTGCTCAGTTTGATCGCTGCCACAACGCCCATCAGGTCGCCGCGGATCAAAGTGATATCGGCCGCCTCAATGGCCACATCCGTACCGGTACCGATCGCAAAACCGACATCAGCGGTTGCAAGCGCAGGCGCGTCATTGATCCCATCCCCCACCATGCCTACGACCTTATTCTCTTTTTTGAGTGACTGAACTTTCTCCGCTTTATGTTCCGGCAAGACTTCCGCCAAAACATTTTCGATGCCAACGGTTTTGGCAATCGCTTGGGCAGCGCGTTGGTTATCACCGGTAATCATCCAAACTTCAATACCTAGTTGTTTCAATTCCGCCACAGCTTCCGCCGATGTTTCCTTCACCGTATCGGCTACAGCCAATAGTCCGGCTAATTGCGAATTTACCGCCATTAACATAACGGTTTTCCCTTGCTGCTCTAACGCTTCAATCTCAGCCACAACCGGTTGGAATTCAATATGGTTCTCCGTTAGTAACTTACGCGTACCAACAAGAATTTCTTTTCCGTCAAAAGAC
>JAGFXW010000209.1 GCA_017861495.1 Bacillota bacterium | reverse complement strand
GATTGGCTGGTAGAAACCTGTAAAGAATGTAAATCGTATTTGAAAGTGTATGATATGCGAAAATCGTTCCCGGATATTATTACCTATCCTTTATTTTCCTTGACATCGTGGAATTTGGATTTGAGCATGCGGGACCAGGATTTTGCCCCTGGCTTATTTCGGGTATTTGACCGGGCCGGCTGGGTCAAAGCGCAGAATTAAGAGAATAAATTAAAAGTGAATAGAAGGAAAAATAGAATGTGTTATAGAAATTATTCTATAACACATTCTATTTTTTAGAAAATGTATTGATTTTGTTTTTTGCGAGGGAGAGAACCAAAATGCGAATCTATTTTTCCAGTCCGTTGGCGAAAATCCTTGGACAGTGTGATTGTGATATCGTTGTGCATGATACAATCACCGTCGAAGAGGTAGTAGGCCTTTTGGCTACGAAATTTGCCCGTACGTCCGTGTTTGATAATGATTATTTGGGGAAACCATGGCTTCTAAACGGTCTCATTGTGTTGAAAAACGGCCGTTACCTGTTGGGGGCGGAAGATCGCCTGGAAAATCATGATGATTTAGAAATCATGCCGCCGATCATGGGCGGGATAGGCGGCATGACCACTGTGAAGGTAGGCAGTAGAAGACCAAATTGAAGGTACGGGTTCTATCCAAGGGGCAATTGTAAACAATATTGCGAATTGACAGAATTTTTCTTTCGGCATACAATAAAGGTAAAGAACGCGATGTTTTTCTTAGCCTTTATGACGTTGCGGCGGTTCGCCGTGATGGGAATGTTCTCCAGTCCATTGCCATGCCTGTTGCTAACGCTTCCAGGCACTTGCGTTGCGCGCCCCCGTGTTACGGCGCCTTCAATGGCCTTGCTGCCTGTTATGTAAGAAAAATATCGCGGTTCTTTCTGCATAAGAGGTGGGCGTATATGGATAAACGATCTTCCGCTGCCGACCGCAAAGGGAATGATTTCGTTGAACCGAATGGTGATCTTGTAAAGTCAGCCGGGAACGGGTGGCTGTTCGATTTGTCAAGGGAATTGGATATTTCCTGCCGGGACCTTGGCTGGCTGCATGGGACTTGGGGTACATGGAACCAATGGTATAAAACGTATACGGTTCCGAAAAAAACGGAGGGCTTCCGGGTTATTTGCGCTCCCCAAGGGTTGCTGCTGGCGGTTCAAAGAAAGATCAACGATGTTATTCTAAAAGAGGTGGTCTTGTCTTCGTGTTGCCATGGTTTTGTAAAAGAACGGTCCATTATTACCAATGCGGCTGCGCATGTTCAGAAGGAAGTACTTCTTTCATTGGATATAAAAGATTTTTTCTCCACGATTACAGCGAACCGGGTATTTGGTGTTTTTAAGAGCCTGGGGCGTTCGCCGGAAGAAGCACGCTTTTTGACCCGGCTGTGTACCTATAACGGTTGCTTGCCGCAAGGAGCCCCCAGCAGTCCCGCAATCGCCAATAGAGCCTGCAATCACATGGATAAGAGGCTGGCGAAGTTGGCGGAGTATCATCGCGCGGCGTATTCACGGTATGCGGATGATCTCACTTTCAGCGGTGATAAGCCAGTCTTGCGGTTATTGCCCCTAATCAAGGCGATTGTTGCCGAAGAAGGATTTGCTATTGCCGAGCATAAAACACGGGTTGCCAAGCAAAATCAACGCCAAGTAGTGACTGGGCTAACGGTAAATAGTGAAATAAAAGTCCGGCGGCCCGAAAAACGAAGAATCAGGGCGATTTTGCATCATGCGGCCTGCCGGCGCAGTACGACGAGTCATCAGGTTCCCATTGGCGTTCAGGAAATACGTGGGTATTATTCCTTTCTCAAGAATGTGGAGCCCGAATACGCTGCCAAATTGTATCTTGATTTGCATGAAAAATACCTTATGCTGGACCTGGCGCCGGAAACGAATCCATTTTGGCTGTCACAGCGCAGTTCCCGTTAAGCGGGAAATATTGAAAAGCGGAACGGTTGAATGAGATTTTCATTCAATTGTTCCGCTTTTTTTGCTCAAAAGACAAAAATTCAGCTGTTTTCTATGCTTTTTGCGCCTTGCAGTTTGTGATGATCAGATGGCTGACAGCCCGGTTGTTTCTGCTTCGAACGTTATAGGTGTACTGTTTGTCAAAATCGAAAATCGTGAGAGTGTCTGTTCCTTGGTACAACTGTTGGATGTATTCTGTTTTTTTGATAATCAAAATAAATTTGGCCGGAGTTTTTTTTAGAAAGTCGGCTAATCTTTGCTGATCGGATTTATCGAAAGCGATCCCTTCGTAGTCGGAAAAATCGGAATCATACGGGGGATCGAGAAAAATAAAATCATCGGCAGAAGGGTTGACCCGGTTAAGGCACTCTTCGAAGTCCAGATTATAGATTTCGACATCTTCAAAATGACGGGTGATTTTCTGGCTAAATAAATAATTGATCTTCTTCTTGAAATCTTTTTTATTGTAACCGATCCCGCCATAGGGAATATTGAATTCCCCCTTTCGATTGTAGCGGAACATGGAACCGTAGCAATATTCCCGGATGAAATAAAAATTTGCGATCTTTTCTTCCAATAATAATGTTTTTGTATTTCCCCGTTTCAAGGCGATATCATTGTACAGGTTGCGGAAATACATGTAGAAGCCGCTTCGGAAGCCGGTTTCCATATTGTTTTGCAGATCGATATCGTTTAAGGAAGTGTCTGCTTTTTTTTCAATTTTCATCGTCCTGGTGATTTTCGCCAGGAAATTATCTTGGATTTCGGCAAAGAATGTTTGTTGATCCAGAATGATTTCGGGACGGAACCTGGCGAGAAATGATGGCTTGTGGCGGTTTAAGATTTCTGCCATGGCACCAGGTAAGGCGGTTGGCGAAACGGCCTGCTGGCGGTATTTTCTGTACATTGCGCATAAATCAGGATATATTTCGTGAAAAGCAATGCCCAATAAATCCCAATTATAATTATAACAATAGAGCGTTTCTGCCAGTTTTTCGTTTTTGCTTTTGATCAATTGATAAAAAGCGGTTAAGTTTTCAGAGTTATCATTGATAACTCCTTTTCCTTTTTTTACGTTGAAAAAGATGGCGCCGCCGCCAAAAAAAGGTTCAATATAGCGGCGATAGTTAGGAATCAGTTGCTCGATATGGGCAAATTCACTGCTTTTGCCGCCGGGCCATTTGATTAAAGGCTTCATTGTGCTTATGCCTCCTATAGGGATAAAGCATACTATCGATCGTGTACAAGGTGAAATCTTACTCTGCAATGATTATATTATAATTCAACACGAAGGCAAACGGGAAAAAACCTGACCGAAAACTTTTTGGGGAAAGAAATTTTTTTGAGAAATGTCATATTCATGTGACATAAAATGACGAAATGTTACTATAGGATGACAATTGAGTTACAAGAAAAGCAGTTGAGGTTTTTTTAACAGGCAGTTTTTCGTTGGCGCAATCCACTTCGAAGCAAGTAAAAAGCCCGATTTTTTGCTAAAACTGCATGTTGGCGCAGAAATTGCAATAAGCAGAAGTAAGCAAGCGCGGACCAGTCGGGACGCTATTCCCTGAGTGGTATGGTTTTGTCGCGGACGGAAGGAGGAAAGAGAAAAACGGCGACAAGGCATAACAAAGCGGTGGGCTGTGAGGTTATACATTTGAAGGAAACTTGGAAACTCTCAAAATGGAGCAGCCGGCACAGGGAAAAAGATAAATTAGAAGGAGGGATTCTCTGGTGAAAAAAATGATCGCTGTAGTGTTCTTTGCTGTAGTAATGATGGTTGTTAATCCTGTCATGGCGGCTTCATTCCCCAATTTTGACTTTGATGGCAGTGTGGTTACACAATACCGGTGGGACACTGCGGCCGGTGCTGCTGATACGAACGGCGGCAGAATTTTCTTCCGTTTGAACGCCAACAGTGAATTGTCGAAAAATGTTGATTTGTATGCCCGCTTCGCGGCGGAAGGACTTAGCGGCGACAAATTCGGTTGGGACTATGCTCCGGCGTACTATAATAATAGTAGCGCGGTTGCTCTGGACCGTTTTGGCATCATTATTAAAGGAAAAGATTTTACGTATAAAATTGGTCGTCAGGATGGAATGCTGGGACAAGGCTTATTGTATGATTCCACGCCGTATATGGGATCCGATACGGCAGCGTTGGATGGACTTATTGCCTGGGGCAAATCTGGTGCGACAAACCTTACTTTCGTAGCCACCCGGGTTTGGGGCCACTATGACCCGAATATTTATGCGTATGCTGTGGATGCATCATACAATCCATCTAAAGATTGGAAAATTGGTGGAACGCTTTCACAATTGAATGGCGCTAATATTACAAATTTCTGGGCGGTAAATACTGCGTATACAGCCGGCAAAGCCACTTTTGG
>JAGFXW010000208.1 GCA_017861495.1 Bacillota bacterium | reverse complement strand
GGCTGAAGTCAGAGCGCTGTCCGTCAATTTGAAACGTACGATATTCGACAAAGAGCTGATTTACCTGTTCGACGATTACGTTCGCCATCATAAAAAAGCAGCCGAATAATCGTCCCGGGAATAATAAACCAATATGAACCGTTAGGAGTCTGTTGCCAAAGCAACAGACTCCCATTTCTGGTGAAACGGAGGAATACAACATGATCACACTATCCAACAAAGGAACCTTCCTGTTAAAAGGAACCCTACTTATGGAAGATGCCGAGAAAATCGGCATCGACGCAGTCAATGCGCGCTTGGCGAAGGCGAATCTTGCTCCTTTAGCCATGAGCACAATCACGCAAGCCGGAGCCCGTCTTGGCACAATCGCCAACCGGATCCTATTGGCCCATAATACATCGAGCGACCCGGGCAATTTAAAATTACGGTTTGATGCCCTTACCTCGCACGACATCACGTATGTGGGGATCATCCAGACCGCAATTGCCAGCGGGTTAAAGGAATTTCCCGTTCCCTACGTATTGACAAACTGCCACAACAGCCTATGCGCCGTAGGCGGAACAATCAATGAAGATGACCACGTCTTCGGATTGTCGGCGGCTCGCAAATTCGGTGGAATTTTTGTTCCCACCCACCAGGCGGTCATCCACCAATATATGCGGGAAATGATGGCCGGCTGCGGCAAGATGATCCTCGGCTCTGACAGCCACACCCGTTACGGCGCCTTGGGAACCATCGCGATTGGCGAGGGCGGACCGGAAATTGCCAAGCAGCTGCTGAAACGCACCTACGATATCGCCTACCCGGAAATTACCGCTATCTATTTGGAAGGAACCCCGGTCACCGGCGTCGGGCCGCAAGACGTAGCGCTGGCAATCATCGGCGCCGTCTTTAAAAACGGCTTCGTGAAAAATAAAATCATGGAATTTGTCGGTCCCGGAGTAAGCAACCTTTCCGTCGATTTCCGCAACGGAATTGATGTAATGACAACCGAAACCACCTGTTTGTCCTCCATTTGGCGGACCGATGAGCAGGTAGAGCAATATTACCAAAAACTAGAGCCGGCTGATGCGGCTTATTATGACAGCGTGGTAAAAGTTGACCTGAGCCGGATCGTACCGATGATCGCATTGCCGTTCCATCCCAGCAACGCCTACCCGATTGCCGAGTTAAACGCCAATGCCGAAGAAATTTTGCGTGAAATGGAAATTGAAGGTCAAAAACAATTGGAAAACCCGAACCTGGTCTTCACTTTGCGCGATAAACTGGTCAACAAACGGCTTAAAGTCGATCAAGGCGTTGTTGTCGGCTGCTCCGGCGGAACCTTCGAAAATATCATGGCAATGGCTAAAATCATTGACGGTAAATCGATTGGCAATGGCGACTTCGGCTTAAGCGTATATCCAGCCAGCCAGCCAATTTTTTCCGAATTAATCAACACCCATGCCATCCAACAATTAATGACAGCCGGTACCGTCATTCGCTCCGCTTTCTGCGGTCCTTGTTTTGGCGCCGGCGATACCCCGGCCAACCATCAGTTGAGCATCCGGCATGCGACGCGTAATTTCCCGAATCGTGAGGGTTCTAACCCTGCTACAGGGCAAATTGCTTCCGTCGCCTTGATGGATGCGCGCTCGATCGCCGCAACCGCCAGGCAGCAACAGAAATCGATTTCACCGAAACGCCTGTTAATTATCACTTCGACAAGCGAGTGTATGAAAACCGCGTGTACCAAGGGTTCGGCAAGGCCAACCCGGAAACAGAACTGAAATTCGGCCCGAACATTGCCAATTGGCCGACCATACGGCCTCTGCCGAAAAACCTGCTGCTAAAAGTTGCTTCCGTGATCCATGACCCGGTTACCACTACCGACGAATTAATCCCGTCCGGCGAAACTTCCTCCTACCGGTCCAATCCTTTCAAGCTGGCAGAATTTACATTGTCCCGCAAAGATCCGGCCTATGTCGGCAAAGCGAAAGCCATTGAGGAACAAGAAGCGCTCCGCAAAAAAGCGATAATCGAAAACGGTTCCTTCGCAGCAGTGGAGCCGACTTTTATGCCTTTGGTTGAAGAAGGGCTCACCACCGCCGGGCAATTATCGCAAACCATTCTGGACACCGGCCTCGGCAGCGTAATCGTTGCCATAAAACCCGGGGACGGATCGGCCCGCGAGCAGGCGGCTTCCTGCCAGCGCGTGCTGGGCGGTGATGCCAACATCGCCGTAGAATACGCCACCAAACGGTACCGCAGCAATGTCATCAACTGGGGCATGCTGCCATTTACCATCGCTAAAGACGATCTCGAAAAATTAACCGTCGATGATTTGATTTTTCTGCCGGATATCCGGCAAAGCGTACAAGACGGCGCGACAAAAATCCAGGCAATTCTTATTACCAGCAAGGGTAAAACTTCGCTGGAATTAAAACTGGAGAATCTTTCGCCGGAGGATCGGGATATCATCTTATCCGGCTGCCTCATCAATTATTACGCCCAATAAGCGGTTGCGTGCCGTTAGGCCGGAAAGAAAAGCCGGAACAGGAGGCCCTGTTCCGGCTTTTCGCATGTTCTAGCACCAATCTATCCGTTGTCCGGTTTACTTTCCAAATGCGCAAGGTCAAATGGCGTTTCCTGGTATACATAATAGTTCAGCCAGTTGGAAAACAGCAAATTTGCGGCACTGCGCCAGCGCACAATCGGCAGGCGGGACGGATCATCATTCGGGTAATAGTTATCCGGCACGTTGATCGGCAATCCGGCCGCAATATCCCGGTCATATTCCCCTTTGAGCGTGAGGGGATCATATTCGGAATGGCCCATAATGTAAAACTGCCTGCGCTTGGTATTGGCCACCGCATACACTCCGGCGCTTTCCGATTCGGACAAAATAGTCAACCGCTCGATTTTTTCAATATCTTCACGGATTACCGTGGTGTGCCGGGAGTGCGGAACGTAAAAAATATCATCGAAACCGCGGAATAATTTTTCGTGTTCCACATTAATCGTATGGGGAAAAACACCAAACATTTTTTGTGGCAGGTCGTATTTAGGAATGCCGTAGTGATAGTACAATGCCGCTTGCGCGCCCCAACAAATATGCAGGGTCGAATAGGCGTGTTTTTTGCCCCATTCCATAATTTTACACAATTCATCCCAATAGGCAACTTCTTCAAACGGCATTTGTTCCACTGGCGCCCCGGTTATGATGAACCCGTCATAACTACGGTCTTTCACATCGTCAAACGTCTCGTAAAATTTAATCAAGTGTTCTTGCGAAACATTTTTGGGTTCATAACTGGCGGTGTAAATAAAATCAACATCTACCTGCAGCGGCGAATTTCCCAACAGCCGCAGCAATTGCGTTTCGGTGGCAATTTTGGTCGGCATCAGGTTTAACAACAATATTTTTAGCGGACGGATATCCTGCTCGTAAGCCCGGTTTTCATACATCACAAAAATATTTTCATTTTCCAAAACGCTTGTAGCCGGCAATTGATTCGGTATTTTTATTGGCATGTTCATTCCCCCATTGTTGTAATCTAGCCTGTTTTGAAGAAGCTTGTTTGCTGGTATAAATAATAAGCCCCTCTCAGAAAATGAAACCTGCTGGATTTAGCACCTTGCGGTTAAGCCGGTTGCCGGGTGTCATCGGGCCAGTCCCTCGACCACTCTGGATAAGAGTCTGTATTGAATTGTACCGCGGTAACAGCCTGTCTCTGCCATGTCGGTCGAAGGAGCTTCCCACGAACCGCCATCTCGATATTTTCAGAATTAACATTTATTTTACCTCACAAGCCAATATCTTGTCAACCCAATTTCAATCCAGGCGGCCAATGGATCGCTTGGCCCGTTACAGCCAACGCTGCTTCGCCCATTGCCTCGCTGACCGTCGGGTGTGCGTGGATAGTACTGATTATTTCGTTCACAGTAGCCTCCATACGAATTGCCAATGCCGCTTCGGCAATCATATCGGTCGCCCGCGGACCAAAAATATGAACGCCGAGAATTTCACCGTATTGGGCACCGGCAATAATTTTCACCATCCCGGTTCCACCGCATTCAATCATCGCTTTCCCGTTCCCGGCCAGAGGAAATCGGCCAACATGGTACTCCATTCCGGCTGCCTTGGCTTGTTCTTCCGTCATTCCGACCCCACCCACTTCCGGACTGGTATAGATGCAGGACGGAATGGTATTGGCCGCATAAACAGCCTCGTGGCCCAAAGCATGTTCAACGGCGGCAATTCCCTGAGCCGACGCCGCATGCGCCAGCATCATAATGCCATTGCAATCTCCCACCGCATAAACTCCCGGCACGTTCGTCATAAAATTCGCATCAACTTTGATTTTACCCCGTTCGGTCGCAATCCCGACCGTCTCTAAGCCAATGCCGGCCGTCCGGGCTCGCCGGCCGACAGCAACCAGAACAAACTCTCCCGGCAAAGCTTGCGTAACACCATCAATAACCACCTTGGCGCACAATTCACCATCCTGTGCGGCAACCTCTGTTAAACGGGCATCCGTAAAGAACTGTACTCCCAGTTGCGTAAGTTCCTTGCGGACCAGTCCGGCAATTTCGCCATCAATCGGCGGCAAAATTTGCGGCAGCATTTCGACAACGGTTACTTTGGCACCAAAAGCGCTGAACATGGCGGCAAATTCAACCCCAATAACGCCGCCGCCAACGATCATCATCGATTTCGGCACTTTATCCAGGCTAAGCGCAGCCGCACTGTCGATAACGGCGGGAAAATCCGCGCCGGGAAAATTCAATTTCACCGATTCGGAACCGGTAGCCAAAAGGATGATATCGCCGCTGATTTTTTCGGTCTCCGCGCCTTGGACTTCCACGGTATGGGGATCCAGCAAAACGCCTTTTCCTTTATGAACCGTTACCTTGTTCGCCTTTAACAAGCCGTCTACGCCGCCTACCAGGCGCCTTACGACTTGTTGCTTCCGCCTCATGACCATTGGCCAGTCTACGCGTATATTATCCGCCAACAGGCCCAGCCCAGCCCCTTTTGTGACAGCTTGGTAAAGCTCCGCCGTGTGCAATACTGCTTTTGTCGGGATACAGCCCACATTGAGGCAAGTGCCGCCTATTTTTTCACTCTCCACCAGATGAACCTCGGCTCCTAATTGCGCAGCCCGGATCGCTGCTACATACCCGCCCGGTCCGCCGCCCATAATGATTACTTTTTTCATAGAAACCTCCTCATCGCATTGTCGTTCATTGAACAACATTGGTCTTTTCGGTTCTTTTATCGTAGTGATTTCTTTTTCTTCGTTAAATTCTATAATTCCTGCCTACAACACGACAGTAAGTCAGAAAGCAGGTACGATAGCCCGCGGAATGGTCCTTGCAACCAAGACCCAGTGCTCTGGCAGACTCATAATGTCAAAGCGCAACGCTGACCAGGTTAATATGTACATCCGATATAATTTTCATGTTTTCCGGTGTACTAAAAGATTGCAAACGGTTTTTTGGATTATCCCATTAACCCACCCTTGTCATCCCTTTCGAATAAACTCTTCACATCTTGTCAAAATTGTATTACTATTTTGCAAATTATTAATTTCACAAAGTTTTTTTGTTATTTTCCGTATGCTCTTGTTTTAAACATAAAAACAGGCGGCCAAATTGATTTTCGGCCGTCTGTTCCTCTGTTTTTTACTATTTTAGATTATAATGTCATGCCGCCGTCAACAACGAGGGTTTGTCCGGTTACCATTCCTGCCGTCATTAATAATGGCAGCACAACTTCGGCAACATCTTCCGGACTGCAAACCCGCCCTAACGGCGTTCCCTCGCTGAGCCTCTTGATATGTGCATCCTGCCCCTCCACCCAGCGGGTAAGGATAATCCCCGGCGCAACGCTGTTGACCCGCACTTCCGGCGCCAATGCCCGGGCTAACGATTTCGTTACGCTGATCGCTGCCGCTTTGGATGCAGCATAGGCAATCGAACTGCCCAGACCGGTGATGCCGGCTATGGAAGTGATATTCACGATACTGCCCTGCGACTGTTTTAAATAGGGGCTGGCGGCCCGGCAAACATAAAACAAGCCTTTCACGTTGACATCCATGATCCGATCCCAATGCTCCGGTTTCAAACCCTCCAAGTCTTTAAGATCAACAAACACCGTAACGCCGGAACTATTCACAAGATAATCGAGCCGCCCAAAGTGCGCAACCCCATTTTCAACCATGGCCCGCACCTGCCCGTCGTCCGACACATCCGCCTGCTGCACCAAACAGGCTACTCCACATTGCCTGATTTCCGCTGCAGTTTGCTCAGCTTCCTGTTTTGAACGCGAGTAATTGATGATGATATCAACGCCCCGCTTGGCAAGTTCCAGCGCCACTGCTTTTCCGGTCCCCGTACCGCCGCCTGTAATTAAGCCGACTTTCCGTTCGCCCATTTTGACCACTCCATTCGCATTTTTTTGTTCCCGCTTTCTCGTTATCTAGTTATGCAAAAAGCAGGCCAAAGGCGAAAATGGTGCCCGTTCAATGATCAAACATCGCCTTTGCCGTCTGTTTTCAATTTCTGAAGCACACGCATGCCCGCCGCGCTGATGGCAGTCCCCTTGCGGCCAACATTCACCGTAATGTAACCCATCTCGCCAAGTATCCGCAGACAAGACCTGACGCGCGCCTCCGTCATTCCTTCGATAGCTTCCGTCAAACTTCGCCGGCCTATCGACCGCTGGCAACGCAAAAGGCTTTCTATTTTCTGCAAAACCAATAGACATTCCGCATTGTCCTCTGCGTGCGGATGTACAGTCCGGGCTTCCAGGCCTTTTAACGCACGGTCCCGACTCACCATTTCCTCAAGCCGCTGGATCTCCGTAACGTCCCGGAAGGTTAACACCGTTCCCAGCCGCCCGCAGGGCGCTTCAACAGGCCGGGTATCCACAACCAGCTTGAAATTTTTATACCGCAAAACGCGGTCGTTCACGGTTTGCAATTCCGTCCAATCCCAAGGAAATCCGTTTTCTTTGACAAAAGCTTGTCCTGCTAAGTTTGCTTGCGGCTGGGCAAACAACGTTTCGGCGGTTGCATTGCAAACCAATATTTTCCCTTCTTCATCCAGCATCACAATGCCTTCCAAATGGCTATTCAAGACGACTTCCAGTATCTTGCTGGTTTGTGTGACTTGTTCCAACGCCAACGATACTTCCTGGCTCAGTTCGATTATTTCCCCCGCATATTTGGCCGATACAATCGAAGCCAACGCATTGGTTAAATCAAGGGCAAATAACACCTCAAGCAAGGTCGTAATATCAACCTGCAAGATACCGACATCAACGACAATCGCCGGAACATCTTTCGACAAGGCTTGCTTCCCGGCATTAATAATATAATCCACCGTATGGAAATTATAGTTGATGCTTCTGTCAGGTTCCGGAATCAATTCGATATGGTTAATTCCCAGATAATTGATTAATTTGATGATATAATGCGATAAGCTCCGATTGCCTACATACAGCAGGCAGCGTTTTCCCTTTGGTATCGCCAACAACGCCTTGATCCCTTTTTTGCCGATGGATCGGCGGGCATTAATGACTACGGCAGAATCTTCCCATGTGAATTTTTTATGGATCTCCGGCAGCAAATAATAATTGGAAATCAAGATTGCCTGGGCATCAATATGCTGTTTCGTCACTTCCTGCAAACTGTAGCATTCAATACTTACATTATCATCCAATAGCGTCGTCAGTTGGTCGGAAAGCACACGTTTCGTATCGGGATCCATACAAATCAGCGCCAGCTTTTTTTTCATATACCTACCATCTTCCCTATCTATTCAATAATGAGGAAATCCGTTTTTCGCCAAGAATTTTATTCATTCCTTGTTCGCCAAGTCCTGCTGTACAAAGTGAAATGATGCATAAAAATCCGTTTTGCAAAATATTACTCGCTGTGGGATTCGGCTACGATAAGCTGAACAGAAAAATTAGAAATGGATAAGCAGGAACATGCCTATCCAGGCACGCTCCTGCTTATAAAAATTCGTCTTTAG
>JAGFXW010000052.1 GCA_017861495.1 Bacillota bacterium | reverse complement strand
ACATACGCCGAAAGTACTTGGCTGGAAACGGCCTGGGAGGATAGGAAGTCGCCGGTTTTCGCAAGTGAGCGTCTTCGTTTTGAGGACGCTTTTTTGTTGGCTATTTGGTTTACAAAATGGCGACAAAAAATACAAAAATAGATAAAAAATATAACATATCAGAAAATAATTAATTTTCGCTGCGTAAAAGAAGGCATTTGAAAAAGAACAGCGAATATTCTAAAAAGCGAAATATGAAGGAAAAACGTTGTTTCCACAGCGGAAACGGAATATTTGGACAGGAGGTGACATTGCCAGGCTGTCAGCCAATACGATTTGCGGAAGTATAAATTTTACAAACAAGGAGGATTTATTGATGCAAGAGAGCAGTGCAACCGTGCAGGCCGGGGGAGCGCCTACGAAAGAAAGATGGCTTCTCGTCGGAATTTTAATGATTACATTATTAATTGCGTATTTGGATCGGGTAAACGTTTCCGTTCTTTTAGCAGACAACTTATTTTTGACGGATATGGGAATTAAAGGCCAGCCGGTGCAGATGGGCTTATTGATGACTCTATTTTTAATTGCTTATGGAATTTCCAATGTATTTCTTAGCCCGTTAGGCGATTTATTGGGACCACGGAAAGCCATGAGTTTATCTATTTTCTTATGGTGTTTCTCGCTTTTTCTTGGCGGTATTGCCTCTACATTCACAATTATGTTGGCAGCCAGGTTGATTCTTGGTATTGGCGAAGGCATGCATTGGCCAATGCAAAGCAAATACGTCAAAAACTGGTTTCCGCCCAGTGAACGCGGCAAAGCAAATGCGATGTGGGTAGTTGGCTTAATGCTTGGGCCGGCAATTACGATGCCTTTCTTGACTTGGTTAATTCATGGTTTTGGTTGGCGGATGAGTTTCTTCGTGTTGATTGGTTTCGGATTAATCCCGCTTCTGTTGCTGTGGTTCAGAACGACTGACTTTCCTAATCAGAGTAAACATGCCAATCAGGCTGAGCGTGATTGGGTTGAGGCTGGGAATAAGATAGAACGGGAACAAGAGGCTGCAGCAGGAAATACTAGCGTGTGGGAAAATATGAAAGTATTTATCTTTAATTATCGCTTCTGGGTTCTTACTTTTTACTATTTCTGCCTGGCATCGATATTTTGGGGAACTATGGCTTGGCTTCCGTCTTATTTAAAAGTTGCACGCGGTTTTTCTTGGGCTGCGATGGGAGCGTGGTCTTCCCTGCCATATATTCTCGGTATTTTGAGCGTTTTAGCCTCAGGTTATGTGTCTGACTGGATTGGCCGGAAGGCTCCGTTAATGTTTTTTGCCTTTATCGGCGTTTCCGCCGGAATTTATTTTGCCGCAGCTGCGCCGGATAATACAACGGCAGCAATTTTGATTTCAATCGGGATTGCTTGTATTGGCTTTGGCATAGCGCCTGCATGGGCCTTGGTGCAGCAAATTGTGCCTGGTAAAGCGGTTGGAGCTGGTGCCGGTATGATGAACGGTGTTGCAAATGGCGGCTCCGCGTTCTCGCCGGTTTTAATAGGCTGGTTTATCAGTATAACCGGAAGCTATGTCGGCGGGTTGATGTTCCTGGTCGGTCTTGCTGGGGTAGCGGCTATTTGTGCGCTCATTCTGGCAGTACAAAAATACTAAAATGGATTTGCACAGGGGTTTCACACTTTTCACGATTTGCTCCATGACAACAGGATGAATTGGTTTCGGCGCCGCCGTTATAACCTGGTTATAATGGCGGCTCTGTGTGTGCTTTTGACCTATTGTCTTTTGGAGTGGAATCGGCTATACTAAAATTATTGAAGAAAGAATAATAATTTTCAGAAAATAATGACTTTTTAATGCGTATAATTGTTTCTGTAGGGTATGAATACAGGACCTTTATATAGTCCGGCAGAGGAGAGGGAGGTAAACTTATTTGAGTGACGCAGCAGTAAAAAAAGTATCTTCAAGCGAGCAGCTTCAGGAGTTGTTTCGCCAGGCTCAGGAGCAGAAAATTCCGGTGTCCTTGTACCGGAAGCCGAAATCGGAAGGAATTGCCTTGGATTTTAGCGAGTGGAAAGACATCGAGGTGTTTGACATCGATAACCTCATGGTCATTGTGCCGCCAGGGACGGTGCTAAAAGATCTAAATGCGATTGTCAGTGAGAAAGGGTTGCGCTTTATTCCTGCGGATACACCGGCTTTTGAACAATTGAGCGTTGGTGAGTGGGCGTATCGCGGTTGCCCAAATCCTTCGGTTTGGAAGTATGGCGCAGGGAAACACTTTTTGCTTGGCGGCAGCTATGTATTGCCAAACGGCGATGTTACCCCGGTCGGAGGAAAATGTATAAAAAACGTAACCGGTTATGATTTTACCCGGTTCTTGACCGGCGCTTATGCGGATTTGGCCGTAGGTGTTCGCTATATTATTAAGCTGATGCCGCAGCCGGCATTTCGTAAACGGTATGACGTTACTGTCAATTCGATAAAAAGCGCAATCGAGTTGGTTCATTATCTGCAAAGCCGCCCTGTACCGCCTGCTTGGCTTTTCTGGGCTGACGAAACGGCAGGCAGCAAGCTGTTTGGCCAACCGCAAAAAGGGCAGAGAATTCTCTTTGAATTGGACGGCAACGAAGCAGAAGTTCAAGACTATGCGAAAGAGATGGATGCCTATCTGGCTTCTTCGCAGGGCCAAATTGCGGCTGTACCGGCAACGATCCCGGAATTGTCCAGAGTGGAAGAAACAATGGACGGCTTTTGGTTGTTGGATGAATTTAAAGTTTCCTATACTGCAGTCGCAACATTTGCGGAAAAACTTGCCAAATTAATGGCCGAAAAGGGAGTCCAGGGAGGTTTGTTCGGACAATTGGCGGATGGGAAAATCCATCTCTATCTGAGCCAAGAAACTGCGAACAGTAAGGATATTATTACTGCATTGCAGGCAGAAGCCTATGCATTAGGGGGAGCCGCCAGCGGCAAGTACGATCGCCTGTACGCGCCGAAGACGAATAGCCCGTTGGCAATGCTGGAAACAGCTTTTAAACAACGAATTGATCCCCAGCAGATTTTTAACCAGGGGGAGGTCGCTCAATGAACAACCAGGAAGATATCAGACACTTAGAAAAAGAAATTGTTAAATGTGCCCGTTGTGGCGGTTGCCGTTCGGTCTGTCCGGTAACGATCGCCGAACATCGGGAAAATACTACCGCCCGCAGCAAGGTGCGGATGATCGAAGCTGTGCTGGCGGGCGAAATCGAGTTGACCCCCGCTGTTCAAGCCCGGTTTGAAAAGTGTTTACTGTGTAAAGCGTGCAAAACCAACTGCGGGTCCAGTGTCGCTACGGATGAACTCATTATGGAAGCCCGTGCGAAATTGGTGAAGCGCAACGGTCTGAATCCGTTCAAAAAAATGGCTTTTACTGCTCAGCGCTACCGGAAGCTATTCGATTTGGGATTGAAAATGGGCGGCGTCTTTCAAGGACTGATTTTTAAATCCTTACCGGATGGACGGGGCAAAATTGCCCGTATTCCTCTGCCGGCTGCCGGGCTCAACCTGCGTCGGGTTGTACCGAATATGACCAGCAATCCGTTGCGTTCGCGTAATCCGTACCATACGAAAGCGCAAACACCAACCAGCAAAGGCAAAGTGGTTTTCTTTACCGGCTGTACCCTCAACTACATGTACCCGGAAGCCGGGGAAGCGGTTATCCGCATCCTGACCCGCAACGGGTATGATGTCCTTATTCCGGACGACCAATGCTGCTGCGGTACGCCGGCCTTCACTTCCGGTGATGTGGAAACCGGCCGGATCCTGGCCGAACAAAACATCAAAGCGATTAACGCGCAAGACTATGATTATGTGATTACGGCGTGCTCCACGTGCGGTACGGCGCTGAAAGAAGAATACAAAGGCCTGCTCAAAGAATCGCCGTTGGCGGGGGAATGGGAAAAACTTTCCGCCAAGGTAATCGATATCTCCGATTTTGTAGTTAAATACTGTGATTTGACCAAATTCGGGAAACTGCCGTTGAAAATTACCTATCATGATGCCTGCCATCTTGTGCGGGGCATGGGTGTCGCGGCACAGCCACGGCAAATCTTCAAAGCGATTCCTGGCTTGGAATTTGTGGAAATGAAGGATGCTGACCGCTGCTGCGGCTGCGGCGGAACGTTCAGCGCCGTGTATTATGAATTGGCCCGTAAGATCAACGATGCAAAAGTTGACAATATTGAAGCAACCGGCATGGATTATGCTGTAGCCGGCTGTTCGGCCTGCCGGATGCATATCACCGACGGGTTATATCAAAGAAAGAGCCCAGTGAAATTTTTGCATACCGCAGAAATTATCGATAAGGCCTATGAAGCCGGCCGGAAGGAGGGGAAAGTTTAATGAATTCCAACATCCTCAATGAACTCCGGAACATAGTAGGAAATGACTATGTCTTGAGTGGAAAAGAAGACTTGATCATTTATTCCAATGACGCCACCATGTTTGACCATTTGCCCGATGTCGTGGTCCAACCGGCAAGCCGCGATGAAGTGGCAGCCATTGTTAAGGTTGCTGCCCGCAACAACATCCCTGTCACCGGGCGGGGCGCGGGAACGTGTTTGTCTGGCGGGGCAATTGCCCTCAAAGGCGGAATTGTTGTAGACATGGCCCGAATGGACCGTATCCGCAAAATTGATGCTGAAAACAAGTTTGCGATTGTCGAACCGGGTGTCATTACCTTTGAATTGGCCTCCCAGGTTGCGAAGCAAGGGCTGCTGTATCCGCCGGATCCATCTAGCTGGAAAGAATCTACCCTGGGCGGGAACGTGGCCGAATGTGCCGGCGGTCCGAAAGGGGTCAAATACGGGATTACCCGCAACTTCGTGCTGGGTTTGGAAGTTGTCCTGCCGGATGGCAGCGTTGTCGAAACCGGCAACGCGGTAGACGGGGATATGTGCGGCCCGGACTGGACGATGCTGATCACCGGTTCGGAAGGGACATTGGGCTTGATTACGGCTATAACACTGCGCCTCGTGCCGGCTTCTGCAACCAAGAAAACCATGCTGGCGATCTATGAACGGCTGGAAGATGCGGCAAAAACCGTCAGTGTGACCATGGCTTCCGGTATTATTCCGACGACGCTGGAGTTAATGGATAATATGGCGATTGTGGCCACGGAAAAAGCCCTGAAGATTGGTCTTCCGGTACACGCAGGCGGCCTTTTGCTGATAGAAGTGGACGGAATGCCGTCAACTGTTGAGGAAAATGCCAAACGGGTCAGTGAAATCTGTAAAGAATGCGGTGCAATGGAATTTAAAATTGCTGAAACTGCGGCCGAGGCGGAGAATTTATGGGCAGCCCGTCGGGGCGTAGCGAAAGCGTTCGGCCAAATTGCTCCGTGCAAATTTGCCGAAGATGCTACTGTGCCGCGCAGTTTAGTACCGGTATTGGTTGAAAAATCGATGGAAATGGCGAAAAAGTATAATATACCGATCCTGATCTGCGGTCATGCCGGCGATGGCAATATGCATCCGACGATTCTGTTTGATAAACGGGATAAGGATGCGGAAGCACGGGCGGAAAAAGCATTGGATGAAGTGCATATTGTTACCCTGGAATTAGGGGGAACCCTAAGCGGCGAACATGGAATTGGCTTTGCCAAAGCCCCGTATCTGCGCGCTGAGATGGGGCCGGTCGGTTATAAGATGGGACAGGATGTGAAGTCGGTTGTTGACCCGGCCAACACCATGAACCCTGGGAAAATGTTCAATTACGAAGGAGCTCTTCATTAAAATTTTTGGTTATCAAAATAGGGGTCGCGTCGAAATCTTACGTTTCGACGCGACCCCATTTTTGCTGTGTTTTCACACAGCCTCTGTTTAAAAATTGAGCGCGTTATAATAAAACTGAAAATTTCATAAAAATAGAGATCGTTGGCAGGAGATATACTAATAATAGCGAATATAAAAATTCAGAACACGATATCGCAAGGCGAAACAAAATCGGCAAGAAGTGAAAAACGGGCAGCGTAAGAGGTGTTCATGTGACAAGGGCGGATGAAACAATTTTATCGGTTCACAAATCCATTGATGTTCTGTTGCTCCTGCAAAATGAAGGCAGAGAAATGGGTGTTACAGAAATCGCGAAGCGGTTGGGAATGAACAAAAGCACCATCCACCGGATTTTATCGACATTAGACAGCCGTGATTTTGTCCAGCAAAATTCGGAAACAGGAAAATATTGGCTTGGTTTGCGATTGTATTCACTAGGGATGACGATTGCTGATAAATTGCCGTTGAAAGTCATAGCAGCTCCTTACTTGAAAGCATTGTCGGAAAAGTTCAATGAAGGCGTGCATATGGCTGTGTTGGACCGAAGTTTTAACCTGTTTCCCAAAATATTAATTATTGATAAAATTCAAACCCAGCAATTGTTGAGTTTTACGCCGCCGATTGGTTCAGGCTCGACGTGCAACAGCTCCGGTATGGGGAAGTGTTTATTGGCGTTTTGTCCGGATGAATATCTCCGGCGGTATATTGGCACCCCCTTGCCTCGCTTAACAAAGAACACAATAACAGAATGGCCGGAATTTTTACAAGAAATGAAACATATCCGGGAAGACGGTTATGCAATCGATCAGGAAGAGTTAGAGATCGGCCTCACTTGTGTTGCCGGACCGATTTTGAATAGAAAACAAGAAATCGTAGCGGCGATTAGCTTGTCTGGTCCGACATCACGCATTAATTCTGATATGCTGCCGGACATTATCGCTGAAGTAAAGCGTACGGCGAAGGCAATCTCACAGTTGTTGCAATGAGTGTGATGCGTAGCCGGCTGGCAGCGTAGGAAATAGTTTTTCTAAACTGGCTTTAACCAAGTTGTTTTATAAAAAACAAAACGGCGTTTCGTATTATGGAACGCTTGGCGGCGGTTTGCCGAACCGTATCACCTACTTAAATTATTTATGAAGGAGAGATCAGATGAAGCGGGTATTAGCAATTAATCCAGGAGCAACATCTACAAAAGTTGCCATTTTTGACGACGAAACCGTCGTATTGAAAAAAACAGTGGAGCATCAGGGAACGGAGTTGAAAGATTTTGCCACTGTTTTTGACCAATGCCGTTACCGGTTGGATTTAATTTTGACTACGTTGCAGGAAGCGTCAATTCCCCTCAATTCCCTCCATGCGATTGTTGCCCGTGGCGGTCTACTGAAGCCGTTAGCCGGGGGAACTTATGCTGTGAATGAAAAAATGGTGGAGGATTTAAAGAAGGCAGAACGGGGAGAGCATGCTTCGAACCTGGGCGCAGCGTTGGCATACACTCTTGCTCAAGACCTTCAAATACCGGCCTATATTGTCGACCCCGTATCCGTAGACGAATTGGAGCCGGTAGCCCGTGTTTCCGGATCGCCGGATTTTGAACGGATCAGTATGGCGCATGCCTTAAACATGAAAGCGGTGGCGCGTAAAGTTGCAGCGGAAATCGGCAAGCGGTATGAAGACGCTGCTCTGGTCATAGCCCATCTGGGAACCGGTGTTTCCCTTTCTGTCCATAAGAATGGCAAGATGATTGATGTGATCGACGGAAAAGAAGAAGGACCGTTTGCTCCTGACCGTTGTGGCGGATTACCGGCCAGCCAATTGGTGAAACTGTGTTACTCCGGTAAATACACCTATGAAGAGTTGCGGAAGAAAATATTTGGTTCTGGCGGTTTCTATGGTTACCTGGGGACGAAGGATATCCGGGATGTAGAGAAAATGGCTGCCGACGGTGATGCAAAGGCGGAGTTATTGCTGGAAGCATTCTGTTACCAGGTTGCCAAAGAGATCGGAGCGTTGTCTACGGTGTTGAGAGGGCAGGTAGATCGGATTGTTTTGACCGGTGGCATCGCGTACTCACAACGGGTAGTGGGCGATATTACCGACCGGGTAAAATCCTTGGCGCCGGTGGTTGTTGTTCCCGGCGAAGAAGAATTAGGGTCGCTTGCGGAAGGCGCCTTGCGGGTTTTGCGGGGCGAAGAGCAGGCAAAAATATACCAGTAGTCAGTGAAATAAAATAGTGGACTAATCAAGCTGCTTTGCGGTCTATTAGTCCACTGAAAATAAGGGGGGCTGAACGCGTAAAAAATCGGAATACTTTTAATGTTGTAACAATTGATACAAATTTCACAAAGTGTCATAGTCAAAAAGACACAAGATAGGTTGACAGTAAAGCAAGATTTGTATTAAAAAGAGCGGGGGAATTTTGAATGGGTGAAAAAAAGTCAGGTTTTGAATTTTTGTGGATTTCTTTTTCCATTGCGGCGGTATGGTTTTCCACTCACTGTGGAGGCGGTTTCGCTACCGGGAACCAGGAAGTTAATTTCTATGTGAAATTCGGCTGGACAACCATGTATCTGCCGGTGATCGCGATGATCTTTGTGGCGTGGACTTATCGAAATGCGTTGGTATTGGCGAAAGACCACAACGTACATGATTATAGGAGTTTTGCCAATGTTTTGTATCATCCGTATGAAAAAGTCTTTGCCCCTATCTTCGAACTTTGTTTTATGGCCAATATTTTAATTGCCGTTAGTACTTCTATTGCCGGTGCCGGCGCCTTGTTGCAAAATGTTCTCGGAGTACCTTATTTGTTGGGTATAACTTGTCTCGGAGTCATTTTGACTTGTTTAACGATCTTCGGAGCGGAATTGATTATCCGGGTTTTACGTTATAAGGCCTACTTTTTAATTGTTACGTTGGTTATATTGGCTTTTTTAGGTCTACAGGCCGGTTTTGCCAATTCGGAACGGTTTATTGCGAACAAGGAGACGTTTGGGAATGATTCTATGACAGCAGTGAAGATGATGTTGTTGTACATCGGATTTCAGTGTTTCGGCCTGGTGCCGGCGATATCTGTTTCCCACAGAATTACCACTACCAAAGAGTGCAATATGTTCGGGTTGTTTGGTATTTTCTTAAACGGAGGATTTTTAACGATCATCAGCATTATGCTGCTTGGTTTTGCTCCGGCAATTTTAAAGGAAACGTTGCCGGTCTATTATGTTACTGCTCATCTTGGTATCCCTTGGTTAAAAATCTTGTATAGCGCGATCTTATTCATTGCGTTGATCGGGACGGCGATTTCCTTTATATTTTCTGCTGTCGCCCGTTTTGAAAAATTGTGGAAAGGCGAAGGGATGTTTGAAAGCTTGCGACTGCGCAGAAGTATTATCGCAATTTTGACTGCGACAATATGCACGGGCGCATCGGTGTTTGGACTGACTGCCCTTGTGGTTAAAGGCTATGGCTCGATGGGGTATGTCGGGATGCTGTTTGTTGTGCTTCCGCTGCTTACCGTCGGCACGCTCAAAATTCGCAAGAACGCGCAGCGTCGTAAAGAACAGGGGATTGCTGAAGTATAAGAAGGGTAAGAAAGATTTTCGGTTTGTTAGTAAACCTGCCAGCGCGATTGGTTTCAATTGTGCTGGCAGGTTTACTTTTTGCCGGTAAAATTAGAAGGAGTTCATATAATGAATCTCGAATTCTTTTATCATATTCATTCTTTGATATAGCGCAAGGTGGGGGGCAAGATTGTGAAGCAAGCGACCGGCTATCAGCAGGAAAAAAACCGAAACTGGCAGCACGAAAACCAAAGCAGGCAAAGAAGAGAAAATAAAGCCGACGTTTGGCAAGGTGGTACTCTCGGCGCAAATCATGGCAGTGATGATAACGGGGAATTATACGCACGAACCGGAGAGATTGTTATGAAAGTGGATTCTTGCGCATTTTTTGCCGGGCTTCGACCAGGAACAGCATCCCGCGTTTGGGATTGGTATCGCCATATGTGGCTGGCCCCCGAAATGGCGGTAAAAAACATGCAGCAACGAATACAGGAACGATCTGTTCTCATTTACGAGGTTCAGTTGAGCTCGTGGCAATTCAATGAGAATGGATCGTTTTTGTCTTCTTGAAACTTGCTGCAGAAATCCGTTAATGAATACTATTCCGTTGTAGTAGTATATCTAGAACCAATCTTTTCAAAAAACGGGTAATGGAAAGGGGAAACGCTTATGACAAAAACCCATTGTGTAGCCATGTTGTTGGCCGGAGGCCAGGGAAGCCGTCTGGGGGTACTCACAAAATCATTGGCGAAACCGGCGGTTCATTTTGGCGGAAAGTACCGGATTATTGATTTTACATTGAGCAATTGTAAAAATTCTGAGTTTGATATTGTCGGCGTGCTTACCCAGTACCGGCCGTTAGAACTGCACTCATACATCGGCATCGGCAGCCATTGGGACATGGACCGGCGTGATGGAGGCGTTTTTGTATTGCCGCCTTATGCCGGTGAAGAAGGAGGAGAGTGGTACAAAGGCACCGCAGATGCCATCTATCAAAATATCAATTTTTTGGAGATGTTTCAACCGGACCATGTGTTGGTATTGTCCGGGGATCATATTTATAAAATGGACTATTCCCTCATGCTGGAATACCATAATGAAAAAAAAGCGGCAGCAACGATCGGGGTTATCGAAGTGCCATGGGAGGAAGCGAACCGTTTCGGCATCATGTCGACCGATAACAGCGGACGGATTGTCGATTTTCAGGAAAAACCGGCTAATCCCCGCAATAATCAAGCCTCGATGGGGATTTATATATTCGATTATGCGGTGTTGAAGGACTACCTGCAAAAAGATGCCAATGCGTCTTCTACCAGTCACGATTTTGGCAAAGACATCATCCCGGGGATGCTGGCTGACCAACAAAAACTCTATGCCTATCCGTTTCAGGGTTATTGGCGGGATGTGGGAACCGTGGAGAGCTATTGGCAGGCCAACATGGATCTTTTGGCCGAACATCCGGAATTGGACCTTTACGATCCAGCATGGCGTATCTATTCAGAAAATTTGAATCTTCCGCCTCATTATATCGCCGAAGGCGCTTCGATTCGCTGTTCAATCGCCAGTGAAGGGAGTCAGATCTATGGCCGTGTTGATCATTCGGTGGTCTTTCCGGATGTGCATATAGCAGCGGGGGCGCAGGTGAAAGATTCGGTACTCTTGTCGCATGCCCGCATTGGTGAAGGGGCTGTACTGGACCATGTCATTGTGGGACCCAATACTTACATCCATGCCGGTACGGTTATTATCGAGCAAGAGACCAACGTGGACGGCGAAATTCCATTGCAAAAACATTCAGGGATTACGTTAATCGGCGCTGATATGGTGATTGCCCCGGCACAGCCAAAGTCGAAGCAGAAGTAGTTTTTAACAGCAGTTTTAGCGAAACGGTAGATGGAGGCGAAGAGATTGAAGCGATTGATGGGCATTATAAATTTGCATAACAGTAAAGACGTACTGTGGGAGTTGACTCGCGGTCGTCCGTTGGCAGCCGTGCCGTTTGCCGGCCGCTACCGGCTGATCGATTTTGCGCTTTCCAATATGATCAATTCCGGGATTACGACAGTGGGGATGCTGATGCAGGGAAATTACCGCTCGCTGATGGATCATCTGCGTTCAGGAAAGGAATGGGATCTGGCGCGTAAGCGGGAAGGTTTGTTTTTGTTGCCGCCGATAGCGGGTATCCAGCCAGAG
>JAGFXW010000051.1 GCA_017861495.1 Bacillota bacterium | reverse complement strand
GATGATCGATTGCATGAATTTCCGTATCGTTGATGAAAATGCTGTTCACGGGCGGGTCATACAATCGCAATAACAATTTAAGCAGAGTCGATTTTCCCGATCCGGTACGCCCAACAATCCCGACCGTAGACCCTGCCGGGATTGACAAAGAAATATTTTGCAGCGCCGGAACGTCCATTTGCGGATAATAAAAAGTCAAATGCCGAAATTCAATCGTAGGAACTGATACTGAAAATTTTTCTGCCAAGTCCTGTTCCGGCAGCTCCGTTTCATATAGCGGCTCCGCCAATAAGGAAGATATTCGGTACAGTGAAGCAGAGCCACGCTGTACAATATTCATAAGAAAACCAATCCCCATGATCGGCCAGATGATTAATCCCAAATATCCGGTAAATGCAGTAAATTCACCAACTGTAACAATTCCGTCCATCATCATTTTCCCTCCGTTGTAGAGGGCAGCCACATAACAAGCCAACGGAGCAATATGAGTCAATGGAATATAAACCGCTTGCGTCCGCGCCAATACCATGTTTGTTTTTACATTTTCCTCACTCAGAGCGGAAAAACGGTCTATAAACGTTTTTTCCGCGGCAAAACCTTTAATAACACGGCTGCCGGAAAAAATCTCCTGCGAAAACTCCGTCAGTTCACTGAATTTTTCCTGTACCGCCCGGAATCGCTTATGGATCGTCCGGCCCAATAAAGAAGCTGCCGCCAAAACAACCGGCAGAGGCAACACGGAGCGCCAGGTTAACTCTGCGTTGATACTTGCCGCCATCACGGCAACTGAAGCAAATCCCATAATAATTGCATCCACAAACAACATGGTGCCCAAACCAACCGCTACCCGAACTGCTGTAATGTCGTTCGTCATCAAGGCCATTAATTTCCCCGGACCTTGTACGTCATAATAAGAAAGAGGCAGGCGCAAGGCGTGAAAAAATAGTCGCTGCCGCAAATAATATTCCAGTCTTCGCGTCGTTCCCATGATGCACTCCCGGTACAAATAACGGACCAAAGCAATCAAAACGGTAAGCAGCAACAGCCAACGCAATGGCCGCCAGGCATCCGCACCCGGAAGCAAAAAACCATCCACCGCTTGACCGATCAACCGGGGAATTCCCAACTGCAAAAGATCGACGACAATTAACAAAAAAACGCCCAAACTATAGAAAAACCAATTCCGAGCGAAAAACGATTGCAAAACTTCTAACTGTGTATTCTTGTCCATGGAGAATTTCCTCCCGTCGTTATAAGGCTCTGATAGCAAAGCGACAGGCTTTTATATATGTAATATTGTATGGAGCAACAAAAAAGTCCTTCACAAAATGGGATCGAAATCCCGTCTTCCGTGAAGGACTTTTATAAATTACCAATTAACACATGATTGCCGGTTTTTACAGGATGTTTTTCTTGTAAGCAGCGTAAGTTGCTTGCAGTTCAGCAATTTTATCAGCCATGTCCACCTGTAATTGAGAAACTAAGTCAAAGTTTCCGGAAGCAATACTTTCTTTGATGCAAGAAAACATGCTCTTGTTGGCAATTGAATCTTTGGCCAAAAGATTTTTAAGAGCGTTGATTTTGTCCCAGTAGAACAGATCCAAATCACTTGCATCTTCTCCATTGTGCAAACGTACGCATGATTTTACAATTTCCAAATTTTCCGGAATAATGCGGTTCAACAGTTCCGTTTTCCAGCGGATCAAAGCACCGGCAGCAAACGCATCAATCAATTCTTGACGAAGTACATTGCCGGCTTTAAGAACAGCCAGTTTTTCCGGATACTTGCCAAGGTTTTGCATATTTTCCCACACAGTCGCCGGCGGAGCGCCAAACAAGCGGTTGCGTTCTTCCGCAGTATAATCTTCAAATACATCATGCTCACTGCGGTATGCTCTTTCCGTTTCCAAATAGAACCCTTGAGCACCTGGTTCTTTGGAGAGCTCGGCTTCCAATCCTTTGGTTGTTTTCCCGGAAGCAACAGCAGCCTTTATTCCGTCCAATACGCTGAGATAAATGGTTGCCAAAGCAACATAGGTGTTTGTATAAGGATTCGGCGAACGAACTTCAAACCGGGTAGCCATCGGACTGTTAATATCACGCACCAAGCCAGCCAATATGGTCCGGTTACGGGAAGGAATTTCCGGAGTATGGCCGAGAGACGTAACGATACAAACCGGCGCTTCGAAACCGGGTTTCAACCGGTTCAACGAATCGTTAGTGGAAGAAATAAACGGATTGATCACTTCGTAATTTTTCAATACACCCATGATACTGCCGTAACCAATGGCGCTTAAGAAATCTTTCTTCATATCGCTTGGCGCAAACAAGTTGACTACTTTGCCCGATTTCATTTTAGCAGCAAGACCAATATGAGTATGTTCGCCATTACCAGCTACCCCAATGATCGGTTTCGCCTTGAATGTTACCTCCAACCCGTTGGCACGAAATACTTCCTTGATAATAATTCTAGCCTGTAGTTCATTGTCGGCAGTTTGCACGCCGGTTGAGAACCGCCAGTCAATTTCAAGTTGCTCCATAACATGACTGAGATGGCCGCTTTCACCGATTTGCGCTTTTACGCCGCCAACCTCTTTATGACCCATTTCAGGCTCAAGACCATATTTGCTCAACACAAGAAGAGCTTGTTCCATAGCGGTGCGGACTTCACCGCGGGTCCGCTGCCAATATTGCTCCTGTAAAACCTGCGAAGCAGACAATTCGGCAACTTCCGCTTGGTTTGCCGGTGTTTTTACCCAGAATTCCAATTCGGTTGCAGAGGTGAAGATGATATCTTCGATATCGGCAATATTGATATGTTCCAAGCCGGCAATTTGTGGATATTTTTTGAAAAGCACCATTAATTCCGCTTTCACATAATCCAAACTTTGCGCCAGAATCGAACGTGAATCAACTCTAAGGCCATTGTGAACAAGGAACGCAGGGATACGAAGCGTACCAACCGGTTTGCCGGTTTCCTCGTCAATATGTTCAAAGTTGTAATCGATAAACCAATTTACATCCGGATCAGCCAGCATATCGACTTTTGCATTATTCAACGTAGCAAGTCCGGTTAATACAACGGAAGAACCGTCGGTTTGCACTGCGCCGCCGCTGTAAAACTCCTCGACGTCTTTGATAAACAAATTGATGGGGATCTTCTCGTCCGTGTCATTACCGGCAAGATCGACGCCCACGAGGGAAGCAAATTTAATTTCCGGATGATCTTTTAGTAAATTGACCAATTCTTCTTTTCCGTACTGTCCTGCCGGAATCAAATACAGTAAATCATTTACCATGAACAGTCACCTCATTCGCATTTATTATGAACCCTTTAAATTCAGGCAAAGGTAGGCATTGGTTCGCCAAAAGCAAAAATAACCCTAGCCATCATTAATAATATAAAAATAACATTAAGATAGCCGGGAATTCATCATTGCTTGCAAATATTCTCTTAACCCTGCCCTATTGACAATTAGTATACCACAAAAAAGATAAAATTTGTTTCATTGAAAAACGAAATCGTAATGTAGATAAAATTTTATACTTGCCGGTATCCTTAAAAACATCCTAACTGGCATTTACTAATCTTAATTTTCAAGGTTTCCGCCATGGCGCCGATTTCAGCCAAAGTCCAACCATATTGTTCCGCGATTTGGTGAGCAACGGCACAAGTCAGTCGACGATCCACACTATGCGTGAGGACAACCTGCTCCAACTCTAGTTTTTCAACCACTGGTTTTTCCCTCCCTTCATCTAGAACGCAGCTTTTCATCCCCCCTGTAAAAACGCAGGGATTAAAGCTGACAGTTCCGGTGTAATAGCGAGATTCGTATCTAAAATGATGGATCCTGCCCTGGTTTGCGCGCCGGTTATCCGCACCTCGTCAAGCAGACAATAGCCTAACAAATTTACCTGGCCAATTCGGGTTGTATGCAAATAATCATGAAAATCAGCAGTTACCGTATTGCCTTGCATTGTGACAAACACATCAGTCCCTGCCACAGGATTTCCATATAGTTTGGTCAACATGGCCAAACTGAGCCGGGAAAAAATCCATGATACCATAGGCTTATCCAATAAATGCTTGTTTACAACCCGAAACGTAATTGAAGAGGAATTTACATCGTGATGGATTTCCTCTAGTACGCCGATGATTTTAACACGGCCTAATGATGGCGTAACCACTGCCAGTTCAACTTGTCCATTCTCGCGGGACGTAACAGTAATCCCGGTAATTTTTTGACTTCCTGCTATATTCTCTGCCAGCAATTCATTCATAACCTGATCGGTAACGACAACATGCCCTGCCCGTAATTCAACGAAGGTTTGCGCGTCCCACACTTCTTTTAACAGCAGCATATTTTGTTCTTCCGCCAGCAATTGCGATGGATTAAGCCACCCAACAGCAGCTTCAGCCGGCGCAGCCGGTTGCGAAAAAAACAGCCCGGCCATTATCAAAGCTAGCAGTACAATTTTGTCCATTCCCAAGTCTCCTCGAATCACCTAACCAATTGCGAAACAAAAACCAAGCGTATGCCATTTGCCTCAAGCTCAGGGATCATTTCCCGTATTGCGGCGGCTGTGTTTATCCTTGCATGGCCAATCACAGTTACGCTCCCATTTTTTAATGCCATTCGTTCTGCTATTCGCAATTGATTTTTTATATAGCCAATATCCGAACTATTGTCGAGAAACAATTCGTTTTCACCGCTGCGCGTTCCCATCTGATGGGCAGTCTCAGCTCCGACGGTTTGCCCGCTGGTCCGGCTGTCTACAAAAAACATCTGTTTCTCCCGCAATACAGACAAAACCACCTGCATTACCCGCCGGTCGGAAGTCGCGCGCGATCCCTGATGGTTATTGACCCCAATCGCTTCCGGCGTATACTGAAGCGCCTTGAAAACAATGTCTTGAATTTGCGCATCGCTCATCTGTACAGTGATCATATCTTTTTCGGTTTGTTCCGGTAGCGTCATTGGCTCCATCGGCAAATGCAGCACCACTTCATGCCCGGAACTAACACCTTTGGCGGCCGCGGTTCTACTGTATTGGCGATAGGGAAGAACCGAAAAAGTAATTGGCCTGTTAATCGCCGCGAACATTTCAATAGGCTCCGCCTGGTAACCAAAATCATCAATAATGATGGCCATCGGCGCACCTGCGCCCGGCGGCCTGGCCGGCAGCGGCGCCGGTGTTGCCGGCGAAGTGGGGGGAGCAGGCGTCAACGATTTTTCCAGGCTGATATACAACCGATCGGTAATAATCGTGATCGCATCTCCTGCCAATGTTTCTTTAAACCCAACATCTATTCTGGTTACAGGCCGTCCTTGATAATGATCCGCCTGCGAATTTAAAACTTCACCGCCCACCCTGGCCGCTGCTTCCTGCAATGATTGGCGCAGCTTTTCCACTGGGATGTCCTGTGGCGTGGCGGCCTGCACCTGCCAAGTACGCCAACGGATTAACCCTTCTGTACCTTGCCGGGGCGTTTCCTTTTGAATTTCTTTTTTTTCGCCAACCGATATTCCCTGTGTTTTCAGATGGCCGTCTACTGCATTATGCAGGCGAACCGACATTTCTGTATAGTCAATTACAGTTCCGGAACCCGTTTTCTCTATTGCCGGCGGCAACGGCTTACTTCCCTGCTCCCGCTTGTGGCTTGCATAATAATAAAGGCCGGCAGTAACAACTACCAATAACAATAGTACAGTCCATTTTTGCGAAGATTTTTTTGCCATCTGGTTACTCCCTGTTACAATGTTGTTTCAAAAAATAGAATAAAAAGTGAATTTCAGTTATAAAACTGTATTCTTGTTTGTTTCACTCAACGTAATTTTTCCGTTTGCGTAGTACGGCACGATATCCAACAAATCCGTCTGTAAGCAATATTCCATATCCTTGGTCCGGCCTAGCTCACATAATCGGCGGCCATTCCGGCTGCCGGCGGCTATTGTAAGCAGATTAGGCTTCGCTTCCCGGTACATTAACAAGACGCCTTCGGCCGAATCTGTCATTTTTCCGTTATTATTTGCTGCCAATAATTGCACAAGCAAGCCGGCGCAAAGCGCATCTTCAAGCGAGAAAGCACGATCCGTACCCGCACAGACAACAACAATATCCTTACCGTATTTCTTAGCTTTCTGACAAACGGCTCCGGCATTAAGAAACGAACCTATCATCGTGCGATAGGCCGTATCAGTCGCTTTAACCGCAACCGTTCCATTGCTCGTGGTCATAACAACAGTTTGCCCGGCAATGTTATCCCGGCAAAAATCGAACGGCGAGTTTCCCAAATCACAGCCATCCATTTTAAGGGATTGTCGTTCTCCGGCAAGCAGGACCGGACCGGTTTGCTCGGCTGCCACATGCGCTTCATCGAGCGATAAGACAGGAATAATCGCATTGCAGCCGTTGAAAAAGGCAGTAACCATACACGTCGTCGCGCGAAAAATATCCAATACGATGCATACTGTATCCGACAAGTTTTTCCCAGCAAGCATCCCGGGTAAAAAAGCAACATCCACTTTCATTCCACTACATCTCCATAAATTACTCCGGATTATACGTACTCCGTTGAAATATCAACCAATTCCGCATCCGCATTATCATAAACAATCTGCCGGATCAGTTCAATCTGCTTTTGCAATAACAAGTGATCTGAACTGACCATCGCTACACTGATTACAGTCCTCTGCCAACTATCCTGAAAGCCGGTTTCAGCCACCGATGCGTTGCAGCGGGCTTTGATGCGGCCCATAATGCTTTTGATGACATGTCGTTTCGCTTTCAGCGAGCCAGAGCCCGGAATCAGCAATTCAATTTCACAGACAACCGCACTCATAGCGTTCCCCCACAATTCACACAGACGGTCCGGCGGCGGGGCCCGTCAAACTCAGCCAAATAAATGCCCTGCCAGGTTCCCAGAAACAATCGGTTATTTTCAATCGGAATAGAAACGGATGATCCGAGTAGGGAGGCTTGGATATGCGCCCGGGAATTCCCTTCTGCATGACGGTAGGAAAGATGGGGAACCATCTGTTCTAAACCAGCCAATAAATCCTTGATCACATCCGGATCGGCGTTCTCGTTGATCGTAATTCCTGCCGTTGTATGCGGTACAAAGACTTGACACAGACCATCCTTTACCGAACTGGCTGCCACAGCTTCTTTGACAGCAGAGGTAATATCAACAAAACCAATTTGGGGCGTAGAAATATAGAACTTTTCGATCATAATCCATCACCCGCCTTTTCCTATTAGTTCAACAAACAAAAACAAAAATCCTACCCTGGTCCCCCCGCTAAAATTTCTTTACCGGGTTATCCATAGAGTTTGCTGGACAAAAAACAGACTACCAATTTTTTTGGTAGTCTGTTGAAAAAAATCCGTTTATGCCGGTTCCTTGTCTCCTCTGCCGCGGCAGCTTTCAAGATTATGGATATGAACATGCTGACCCTCATGAATCGGCTGGGTAGCAAGCCCTATCACTTCGCCGTACTTGATAATTTGATCGCCTTGCGCGATCTCCTTAATAGCAAATTTATGACAAAAAGGAATTTGTTCAGCTACCTTCACAGATACCAACTCTCCACCGACACTCAAATCAATTGTCGTTCCCTGAGATAATGGTTCTACCACTGTAGCAACATTATCGTTCGCTTTCATCACAATGGCCCGAAATTTATTCATCACCTGCATACCTCCCTCTGTCCTTAAATCGTCGGTCCGATCCGATGGATCGCGAAATCATTAAACCCTAATATTTCTGCTTTTGTTTGTTTACCGGAAGCAACTTCCAGCATTTCTTCAAAAATTCTCTGACCTACTTGCTCAACGCTTTCAGTTCCGCTGATAACCGTTCCGGCGTTCAAATCAATATTGTCATTCATCCGCTCGAACATCGCCGTATTCGTGGCGACCTTGATCGTAGGAGCAATCGGCGAACCACAGCAAGTGCCGCGTCCGGTGGTAAAGACCACCAAATGACAGCCTCCGGCAACCATTCCTGTAAGTTGTTCAATATCCTGTCCCGGCGTATCCATCCAAACCAAGCCTTTCATGGTTACCGGAGCGGCATAGTCGATAATGGTTTGCAGCGGCTTCGTACCGGCTTTATAAATACATCCCAGCGATTTTTCTTCAATCGACGATAATCCACCCTCGATATTGCCAGGCGTAGGCTGTGCGCCGCGCATATCAACGCCCATCTTCTTCACTGCCGTTTCACAAGCATTAATTACCTCGAAACAACGTGCGGCTACCTCTTCATTAACCGCCCGTTTGGCAATAATATGTTCAGCCCCGATAATTTCTGTCGTTTCTGCCAAAATAACCGTCCCGCCGGCATCGATCAACAAATCGCTGGCAACTCCCAATGCCGGGTTGGCAGAAATTCCCGAGCAAGCATCCGAACCACCGCATTCTGTGCCAAGAATCAATTCCGAGGCGTCAATTGGCTCGCGTTTCAACACCGATGCTTCAACCAGCATTTGCCTTGCGAAACTGGCTCCTTTGGCAATCGCTTTGACTGATCCGCCTTCATCCTGGATAATAACAACCTCAACCGGTTTGTATGGACACTGCTTTTTGATTTCCGCCGCAATGTTTTGGGCGCGAATGGTTTCACAGCCTAAACCGACAACAATGACACCATACACATTAGGATGAGTACCGTGCCCAATCAGAACATTGGAAGTTAATGCCGCATCAACCCCAAGTTGATCACAGCCATGTTGATGTTCCACCCAAGTCGTCCCGTTAACCGACTGCGAAATCCCCCGTGCTACCCGGTTTGCACATACAACACTCGGCAATACCAATACATGATTCCGAATCCCAACTTTACCATCAGGTCTTCTATACCCTTGAAACTGCATCTTCTCACCTCTTTTTTTATTTTGCGAGTACGATTTCTTTGCAAATTCTTAACGTCCGGAAAACTTCCGAAGCCAACCCCTGCTAACTGACATCCATAGAGGCTTTAGCCAAAGATTCCTGTACGTTAATACCAACTGTCAATTCAATAAATATGCAAATTACATGCCAATATCAAGGATCGCCAACTATACACTGTTTTCCTGCAATGCCGAAAAAAAGAAACTGCCGCGTATGATTATATTTTCATCACATGCGGCATTTTTCATCACTTAATGATTTTTTTCAACGTGTTGCGGTCAATCTGCAGCCGAGCGGCCGTTCGTGATATATTGTGGTCTTCCTGTTCCAGCACGACCGTTGCAATTTTACGTTTAATCTCATCCAACGACCCCGTCAACAATGCATTTTCTGTCAACGGAAAGCCTTTGCCTGAAAACCCGGCATCACTGTCCAGCATCAGTGTCACCGTAGCCAAATCAACCTCGCCATCTTCGCTGGATAATACAATCCGCTCCATAATATTTTTCAGTTCACGGATATTGCCAATCCAAGCATGCTTTTCCAAAAGATTGACCACCTCCGGAGGAAGTTCTTTATTTTTGATGTTATGTTTTTTACAATATTGTTTCCAAAAATGCTCAGCCAACAAAGAAATATCGTTTTTGCGTTCCCTCAATGGAGGAATCCGGATCGTTAACACATTTAACCGGTAGTACAGGTCCAGCCGGAAGTTCCCTTTTATCGTTTCGTTCCAAAGATCAAGATTCGTTGCCGCAATCATGCGTACATTAACCGGAATTACGTTATCCGATCCAAGGCGCATCACTTGTTTCTCTTCCAAAACCCGCAATAATCTGGACTGCAAATCTTTTGTCATGTCCCCGATTTCATCCAAAAAAATAGTTCCATTGTGGGCTAATTCAAACAACCCCGGTTTGCCTGTTTTTTTCGCGCCGGTAAACGCACCTTCAACATATCCGAACAACTCACTCTCCAACAATTGCCCCGGCAAAGCGGAACAATTGACAGCCACAAACGGTTCCTGCCGTCTGGAACTATGGTGATGAACGCTTTGGGCAAACAATTCCTTGCCGGTGCCGCTTTCGCCAAGTAGCAAAATCGTGGCATCCGTTCGCGCATATTTTTTGGCAATATTTTTGAGCTGTTTCATATGGGAATCGTTTGTCAAAATATCCTCAAATTGATAACGGGTCGTATGTCCGCGTTGAAATATCGACTGGCGAATTCTCTGCTCAACGCTTTGTATTTTCGCCACTTCCTGAAAAGTAGCCACAACGCCCTTTACTTGGCCGCCGACATAAATCGGCACCCGGTTGGTCACTACATCTCCTACCGGCGTGTGCTGCAACTGTTCCAGTTCGGACTGAGCGGAGACAAGAACTTCATCAATCCGGGAATTCGCAATTACATGATGGATAAGGGCGCCTACAACCTCGTTCTCTTTCACACGAAAAATTTCTTCCGCAATGGGATTAACCGCCGTAATCCTGCCTTTTTCATCTGTCGCTACAACTCCGTCATGAACTGCATTAATAATCGTCTTTAGTTTCTCGGAGGCTTGTCGTTCTTTGTTTCTAATTTCAATAATCTGCCTTGCCTCTTCAATCGCCTGAATAATTGCTTCTTTACCGGATTTAATTAATTGCACCTCAACATTTTCCCAGTTTTTCAATTTCAGTTTATCGGTGACAAGCGTATCGCCGATAACCACCTCAATACCAAAAGCTTGAATTAATTGTTTTAATTCCTGCCGCACAGAATCCCATTCCTTGTATACTTCCTCACTGGGAATAATAAATTCATGAATGGATAAACCGAGCAGTTCACTGACAACCCGAAACCCATCAACGACGTTTTGATAACCCACGATGGCAATTTTCTTTTCTTTACCGACATAAGAACTCAAAACTCGTATTACATCATAGCCTGTTACTTTAATCTCTACAACCGGCAAAATATTTTCCGCCCGCAAGAACGCAGCGGTCCCCCCGCGGCTGATAATCACTTCAATTCCTTGCCGGGCCAAATCCCAAGCAAGCGCTCTCGCTTTCTCCATGTCACCAATTTCAATAGAAAAATTAAATTTCAGTTCTGCGCGTACTTCCGCCGCGCTCGCAGCAAGTTCCGGATAAGGCGCAATAAGGCCTATAGCTTGTTCCGTCCGCATAGGCTTCGTCTCTTGCCCATTGCTCTTCATGCCAAAATCGCGTTTTTCTTTTGAGGTCATTCACTGTCCCTCCCCTCACCGTTCATTGATGAGACACTATATATAAAAAGCTCCGAAAAAATTCGGAGCTCAGTCTGTTGAAAAAGGTCAATCTGCGGCGTTACTCCTGCGTTTGCTTGCTAGCGTACGTTTTAGTACGCGGTGCGGCGCAATCCTCGTCGTTCCTGGCATCTGAACCTTTTTCAACAGACTTAATAAGTCGAAAGAGGCCAATCCGCAATATTACCGTCCTTGTAATCACAATTGACCACGACTCGGCAGCCAAATGGTTTTCCAAGTAAAACAAAAACAGGTACTCCGCATGGATGTACCTGTTTGCTCTTAGATGGTGCCGAGGACCGGAATCGAACCGGTACGGAGCTCACGCTCCGAGGGATTTTAAGTCCCTTGCGTCTGCCAGTTCCGCCACCCCGGCATATTCTTT
>JAGFXW010000050.1 GCA_017861495.1 Bacillota bacterium | reverse complement strand
AAAAGCCATTCCGGATTCTTCTGCTTCCGCCTTGGGAACCTTCTGTATCAAAATAGGAGCCAATGTTAAGTTTTCCAAAACCGTCTTATGCGGATAAAGGTTGAACTGCTGAAAAACCATTGCAACGGATTGCCGCACTTTTTCCACATCGGCGTTAGGCGCCGTTAAGTCAACGCCATCAACAACAATCTTGCCTGCCGACGGCACTTCGAGAAGATTCATTGACCGGATGAGCGTACTTTTTCCGGACCCGCTCGGCCCGATTACAACGACTTTTTCGCCAGCCTTAACTGTCAAATTAATGTCTTTCAAAACATGGTTCGCGCCGAAATGTTTTTGTACCCCTTGCATTATGATCAAATTCTTACACCCCTCTATTCAAATTAAAAAAGCGCCCACCCCTTTTATCCAGAGAGAAGGGCGCCTATGCCGTTCCTTTAAGTCCGTGAAAACTATTCAATTAACTAAAGCACTTCTTAAGTATAAAGGAAACGAAATACACTGTCAATGAAAAATAGAATCCAATAATACATTGCGAAACGGATACATAATCGCGCGAATTCATGTAGAAAAATTCTGTTGCTTGCCCTTGCACCATTAACTGGAAAATTGATTGATCGCTTGTCCGGGCGTGACCATCGGTTCCACAAGGTCATCTCGAGCAACGTTCGCCACAATGACAAAACTACGATCCGATTGCAGAGCCTGTTGAAATGTTGCGGCAAACTCCAATGGTGTGTTAGCTTCAGCAGCAGCAGCTCCGCAAGCATTGGAAAAAGCAATGAAATCAAACTTAGGCAATAGTGTTTCCGAGTAACGTTGTTCAAAAAAAAGATGCTGCCACTGCCGAACCATTCCCAGCGACTGATTATTAATAATTACTATTACCAGCGGCAGGCGGGAATTAATAGCAGTATGCAATTCCATGCCAGTCATTTTAAATCCGCCATCGCCAACCACTAATACCGCACGCTTATCGGGACAGGCAATCTGTGTTCCTAACGCTGCCGGCACGCCGAATCCCATCGTACCCAACCCACCGGAAGAAATCCAGCAACGGGGAGCGTCGATCTGCAAATGCTGAGCTGCCCACATTTGGTTCTGTCCGACATCGGTAACCCACATAACGGAATGATCCCCTGTATTTTCCGACATGTGATTCATAATCCACGGGGCGTTCAATTGCGTTTCGTCATATACCAAGGCAAACTCTTGCGTCCAGCCATCAATTTGCGCCCTCCAGGCCGAAAAGTCAGCTTCCGGATGCTGTAAAAAAGCTTCCCGCAAGGATCGCAGTGATTGGCGTAAATCGCCAATCACCATAATTTCTGCCGGTACGTTTTTATTCATCTCCGTGGGATCGACATCCAGATGAATAATTGTTTTTCCTTCAGCATACTTATTGCAATCACTGGTTACCCGGTCGCTGAACCGCGTACCGATGGCCAAAATAACATCGGCTTCACTGACTGTCCAATTCGCTGCCTTATGCCCATGCATGCCGGTCATGCCTAAAAACCAGCGTTGCTTGGCCTGAAAAGCACCCAAGCCCATCAACGTGCTCACTACCGGAATTCCGGTAGTTTCAGCAAAAACCCTCGCCTCTTTCCATGCATCTCCCGCTTTGATACCTCCGCCGACCAACATCACCGGACGCTTAGCTTTAGCAAGCGCGGCAACAGCTGCGTTTACTGTTTGCAGGAAAGACGCCTTGCTTGAATGATCCTCAACAACAAACTTCCCTGGCGGTGGAGAAACAAATACGAATTCACTTTTTGCCAACATAATATCTTTCGGCACATCAATTAAAACCGGACCGGGTCTCCCGCTTGCCGCAATCCGAAAGGCCATACGCATCGTTTCTGCCAAAGACGAAATATCTTTAACTAAAAAATTATGCTTGGTAATCGGCATTGTCATTCCGACGATATCAATTTCTTGAAATGAATCTTTCCCTAGAAGTGTTGTTGCAACCTGCCCCGTTATCGCCACAACCGGTGATGAATCCATATACGCTGTGGCCAGTCCCGTGACCAGGTTCGTCGCGCCTGGCCCTGATGTTGCAAGACAAACACCCACTCGTCCGGAAGCACGGGCATAACCATCAGCCGCATGCACAGCGCCTTGTTCATGAACGGTCAAAACATGACGAAGCGGCGCGCCATACAAAGCATCGTACAACGGCATATTGGCCCCTCCCGGGTAACCGAACACCGTATCGACATTTTGTTCCAATAGACATTTCACAATAATTTCACTGCCTGATAATTGCATGGTCTGCGCCTCCTCCTACGCTAGTTATTTTTTGGCGACTTGCCAATTTATAGCTTGCTCACTATACAGTTTTTTCATCGGAACAAATCCCCCTGTTTGTTTTGCTGATTACGCGCTCTGATGCGCAGGCATATACATTTCCGCAGGCACACTATGGTCATCCACTATTTCTACAGCCACTACATCGATTAATTTACTGATATATTGCACCAGTTGCTGCAATGCAAGCGGACTGCAGGAAATACCCACAATAATTCTCGTCAAGTCCTCATGGTCTATGGTCATGGATAAATTCTCAATTTGGTATCCCCGGCGACGAAAAACACCAATGAGCCGGCCTAATCCATCCTCCCGGTTTTCCAGTAAAATCTGAACAGTATTTTTCATCTGAAACCCTCCTTTTATTTTGGCTGCCATATTTTTCTCATTTTTGCTGTATAATATAAAAACCGCCCCTGTCATGCGCCAAATAACGCATAACAGGGGCGGATTCATATCCGCGGTACCACCCTGCAATTAACTCTTTCCACCGGCCATCACCGGCTCCCCTTTAACGCAGGGTTCACGCTTTAACTTACACACATGTACAAAGCGAATTTCGCTTGTACTCGTTTCAGCAAAGAGCTCCTAGGTGATTTAAAATAACTGTACCGCACCGGTTCGCACCAACCACCGGCTCTCTGCAACGGGTTATACAGATATTCCGCTCCCAGTCATCGCTTATTATGATAAAACAAAAATGCCCTTTCTCAACACCATTGATCGCTTTTGCATTTTGTATACATTATTACATGGAAATCGAACATTGTCAATATAAAAGTATACATTTTGTATTGTTTTTTGTTGAAAAATGCATAATTATTGTATACTGCGTCGGCAATAATTATCAATTATTACCATCTAGTTCGTCTTGCAGGTTAAATCGATGAACTTTGTTGTAAAATGCTTTACGAGAAATTCCAAGTTGCTTGATAGCCGCGCTGCGATTATAGTTACAATTTACAATTGCCGCCTTAATTAATTCCCGCTCCACTTTATCAACCGTGCTTTTAACAGCATCCTTGAAGCAATGAGCGCTTAACAATACTTTCTTATGCCTATTCTCATCTTTATGGTGACTCTTATTCTTTTTATCAATCGGCTGCAAATAAGCCGGCAAATGACGAACTTCAATTATCGAACCATCACGGAGTATGTTGGCGTGTTCAATAACATTCTGTAATTCCCTTATGTTCCCCGGCCATTCATACGAATAAAAAATATGCATGACATCCGGCGATAACGTTATTTTTTCTTGTGTATGCCCGGCAAATTTTGCAATAAATTTTTGCACCAAGCAAAAAATATCATCTTTTCTCTCATTCAAAGGCGGAATAAATAAAGATACGATATTAAGGCGATAATACAGGTCCGTCCGGAAAGAACCTTCTTCCAGCATTTTCTCAAGATTCCGGTTTGTTGCTGCAATGACGCGAATGTCCAACTGAATTGTTTTGGTCCCTCCCAACCGTTCCAGTTCCCGTTCTTGTAAAACCTGCAGCAATTTCGCTTGCATGGCCATACTCATATCGCCAATCTCATCCAGGAAAAGGGTTCCACCGTGAGCCATCTCAAACTTACCCATTTTCCCGCCTTTTCTGGCGCCCGAAAAAGCGCCTTCTTCGTAGCCGAATAACTCACTCTCCAATAAATTCTCTGGAATTGCTGCGCAGTTTACTTTAATTAACGCCTTATCCTTCCGCTTACTGGAATTATGGATAGCGGTAGCTAATACGCCTTTGCCCACACCACTTTCCCCGCGGATCAAAACGGAAGATTCTGCAGGCGCTACTTTAGCGGCTAACTTCAGAACATCGCGCAGGCGAGGATTCTGCCCAATATATTCGCCAAACGATGCCGGCAGGCCCTCACGTTGATCCAATTGTTCCCGCAAATAATCAGCCACTTCTTTTGTTCGTTGTAATTCATTACTGAGCGCTACCTGCTCGGAAATGTTTTTAAAAATAGCAACACAACCAATAATAGCCTGCTCTTTTTTTAAGGGAAACATGTGTCCAATCACTTCTATCCCAACAGAAGCTATGTAACCAGGGGCTCGAAACGCCTGTCCGGTTCGCAGGCACTCAATCGCCAACGCCTCTGGTTCAATTGTATCCAACCGCCGCCCTATTACTTTACAAACCGGTATTCCTAAAATACTGGCATATGCTTCATTCGCATAAATAATTGTCGTATTCGAATCCAATACCAATACTACATCATGGAGATTGTCCAATATTTCGAACAAAAGATTTTGATCCCACTTTTCAATAAAATCCATCGTGATAGCATACGGTTGCTTACCCATATATTTCCTCCATGCAAGTACAAATTATCTTCACTTGTTGTCCAAACTCAAAAAGCAGATAAAGTCGACCATTACCCTGCAATATTTTGTTTATTCGCTGCCATAGAAAACAGGAGATAAAAAGCAATCACAATAATACCGGCAACCGGAAAAAATCCGCCAAAAGCAAACAGCGCGGCATAGCCCCAATATTCCCCCACAAAGCCCAACACAATCGCGCCCGCGCTAATTCCCAGATCGAGGAATGAAGTAAGAAAACCAAGCGCGCTGCCGCGTTCCTGAGGTTTTATTTTATCGGCCGCCAACGCAATCAACGTTGGTACGAGAGCGCCAAACCCCATACCGGCGCACATGCCGCTGATGATCAATATGGAAAATTGCGACAGGGACGCAAGCAAAAAACTTGCCAGCCCTAACAACACCAGCCCGAGAACAATAATCTGGTAACGCCCGATACGATCGGATACTTTCCCCAAAATCAACCTGCTGCTTAAACTCCCCACTGCATACATCGTGAAAAACAAACCAAAATCAACAAAACCTCTTTCCACTGCATATACTGGAAGAAAAGTTGTCAGCGCGCCGTAGACGGTGGTTCCGGCAAACATTGCCGCTGCTGCAACCAGAATTACATTTTGACGCGCTACTGCAAACAGCGAAGCCCCGGCAGAATATCGTCCGGCCGGTTTGCGAACTTCCCGTACCAGCAGCGACGCAAAAAAAGCACTGATGGCAAAAAAAGTCCCTACAATACATAACAGGGAAAAACTATTACTATGATGAACAATTGCTATTCCAAGTGCAGGAAACGTTGCCATAGCAAAAACATTGGTAATGCCAAAAATGCCCATTACTTCCCCACGCCTGTCAACGGGGGCTAAATCCGCCGCATAAGCGGTTGTAGCAGGAAGAAATGCTGCATAACCCAAGCCATGGATCAGTCGTATGGGGTATAAAGGAGCATATTCATTAGCTTGGCAGTATGCCATATAGACGATATACATAATATACATAATGCTAAAAAGGCCTGTTCCAAACAGCATAAGGCGTTTCCGGCCATAAGCATCGGCCAGTTTACCGAAATACGGTCTGCATAAAACAGCCGCCAAAGTAAATATGCCGATAATCACGCCCGCTTGGACTTTTGATGCTCCGGTTTCCACAACATAATGCGGCAAGGTTGGCAGAAGCAAATAGTAGCTGCCGAAAAAAAAGAGGCTGGCTAAAAAATTACAGGCAAAATTTCTGGATAAAAATCGAAACTCATCCACCTCTGCTATCTCCTTTTGTTCTTAACACAACAACCCATATTTCCCAGAATAAATACAGTTTACATATTTCTACAACAGTATGGCAATTCCTATAGGCAAGCCTTAAAAAATCAGCAGAAATTGAAATATCGCTAAAAGAAATAGCCCTAACACCTCTTGCGAGGGCTAAGGCCATGCTAAACTTACCGGTTATGGCTAAAATGACCCGGGTTCGGTACAGGAGCTATCGTACTAACCCAGCGGTTCGTATAATTAAAAAAGCCGACTATAAAAGCTGCTTCCAGAATCTCGTGGTCATTAAAACCCACAGCCCGCAACTTGTCTACCTGATCCGTAGAAACTTCACGGGCATAAGCGGTTGCAAAATACGCATAATCGCATAACGCCCTTTGCTTCGCTGTCAATTTGGCTGATCGGTAATTATAAACCAACGTGTCAACCCAGGCAGGGTCGTCAACAAGTCCCCGCAACGCATCACTATGTGTAGTCAGGCAATAGGAACAATGATTGGTTGAAGAAACAACCAAACCGATCATTTCCTTGTCAGCATTACTGAGATAACATGTTTCCGGATTAAACAACGATGCCTTAAAGTCGAGAAACCCTTTGTATTGCAATGGATTTAACGGTAACACTTTAAATAGATTATTGATAAATCCCCAGTTTTCCCTCTGAAAATCCGTATTTTTATCAAAGATGTCTTGTAATTCCGGTGCTATTTCGTCTCGATTCGGTTTTTGCAAATAAGAAAGTTGTTCTTCGTACTGATTACTCATTAAACAGCTGCCTCCTCAAAATATTTGGTTTATAATGCTTTCGACTTGTTCTTGGAAACATCCTTTTTTATTATTATAGTTTATTCGATATCGTGCTACGCTCTGCAACAAGTCTATTTTCATTCTTCGGTAATTTTGTCCTGCAGCCCATATGCCTTTATTTTCCTATAAAGGGTTGATTTACTCACTCCTAAAATCTTCGCCGCGCCGCGTATATGGTTATTTGTGCTGTCAAGCGCCTTTTGTATGGCTATTTTCTCCATTTCTTTCATGGAAAGATCACTCTTGGTTATTTTGTTTTCCGACGCCGTCGCAAGTTCGTCAGTCTCAAAATTGAATCGATCCATTGAATACGAAGCCAGCACCTCTTCCGGCAAGTCCTCAGGCTGGATAACACCGTCAGAACTCATGCATACAGCATAAGAAATGACATTTTGCAGCTGCCGTACATTTCCCGGCCAGCGGTATTGCAACAAAATATACTTGGCTGCATTGCTCAAAACAGGCGCATCCAGATGTTCCGCGTTGGCAGAAACCTGAATGAAATTTTCAATTAATTGAAGGAGATCAGAACTTCTGTCCCGCAAAGGGGGAATGCCGATTTTAGACACTGAAATACGATAATACAAATCTTCCCGGAATAAGTCTTTCTCTACCAATTCCAATAAATTCTTGTTCGAGGCTGTAACCAAGCGAAAATCCACAGGGATATAACGCCTTCCGCCCAGCCGCATAATCATTTTGTCTTCCAGCACCCGCAGTAAAACGGCCTGAATGTCCAACGGCATATCGCCAATTTCATCCAAAAAAAGAGTCCCGCCATTGGCCAACTCGATTTTTCCCGGCTTACCGATGCGTTCCGCACCGGTAAAGGCGCCCGGCTCATAACCGAATAACTCACTTTCTATTAGGTTTTTAGGGATGGCCGCACAGTTCACTGCCACAAATGGGCCAGCCGGTCTGCTTTCATTATGAATAGCTTGCGCGTACACTTCTTTTCCGGTTCCGCTCTCGCCTTGGATTAATACATTGATATTGAAGCGCGCCATTTTTTTGGCCGTATTCTTTAGTTTCAGCGATTGCGGAGAAGTGGCAATAATGTTGTCGAACGTAAACCGCGTTGCGAAACCATTGATCGAGTGGTTCATTTTATGGGAATGCTCCATCGGCGTTAACGTCAATATACTGCCCATGTTGTTGTTTTCATGGTTTTTGATTGTTTGCACCGAACAAGAAAATAGTTTTTGCTGCGTCTTCTTAATTTTTATATTGGCCTGGATGATTGGTTTTTCAGCATGCAAAATAGATTTGACAAACGATGGATCTTCTAAAACATTGTCGATATGTGAACCAACCAAAACCTCGCTAAACGATTTGAATATTTCTTGCGCAACAGCATTAGTCTCTGTAATAACACCGAATTTATTAATAACAATGACGGCGTCGTTCGTTGTCGTGAAAGCGATTTTAAGTAATTCTTTTTTTACCAGCAACTGAAATTCTTTCTGTATCGCATCGGCCATCATGACAACAAGAGCTAAGGAATATGAGTTTTGACAATGCAAATAAGGACTGGCAATCGTCAGCGTCCCTTCCAAATTACCGTTCACATCAAAAACCGGCGCAGAAGAACAAGAAATATTATGAAAAATCCGGCAAAAATGCTCTGGACCGCACAATTGGATCGGACTTTTTAATCGTATGGACATTTCATGCGCGCAGGTGCCAATGGTTTGTTCATTCCAAACCGTTCCAGGAATTAACCGGTATTTATTTTTACCCAACGCTTGAACTACCCGTAAAATTACCCCATTTTCGTCACTCAAAAAAATATAAGACTCTATGTTGGATAGCATATCCTCCAACTGAAATATGTACGGGTTTGCAGCCTGGATAAAAAAATCTTTTTCTTTCAACCGTTTTTCAAATGAAAAAGCATCCATGACCGGAGGATCTTTATACAACAAGAAGTCAAGCCCATTCTCACAGGATCTTTCCCATGACTCCACTATTTCCGGCCGTACTAAATTGACCTGTGACGGCGTAATGCGTTTTTGCAATAAATTATTTTTTTGGTTTTTTATATTTTCGATGAGTTGCCTATCATTTTCGTTAATCGTTTGAGCGCTGATATTATGCAAATTATTGATAATAGGACTCAGCAACTGTTCCAGAGGGCGCACAATAAAATTCCTCCATTGAAATTCATCATCTATTTCATTACATACTCTCTTTTTTCAAATCACAAACAACTTGATTATAGCAGATAAATTGTGCTATTAGGAATATTTTTCTATAATAATTCGTATATTTCCCTTCCACTATATAAATATACCAATTTGTTTTTTTATTATGATCTTGCGCAATTTGGAACATTGTAAATTCCAAGCTAAAAAGTTGCACACGCTTTCTGCGCCATTATATAAACCTCTTTTTATTTCCAATCGGATGAAGAAGTACTAGTTTGGCACAATAATTGCAATATAGTTTGCAATAGCATTTAATACAGAACGCATACTACTTTATTTCAATTTTAAGGAGTGAAACTATTTCATCATGTGTCAACATTGTTTTGGTTGTAACCCGAAGTGTCCGGAACGCCATTGGGGCAAACGCGTAATGAAGAACGCAGTTCGTTGTCCTTCGTGTGCGAAAATGAATATCGTCACAAACAAAAAATGTATTTTTTGCCAATACCCGCTTGATATCGAACAGTTGTTAAAAGAAGTATCGTCCAAAGTACACTAAATCCAGAGCAATATAAAATTAGCCTATACACAAGTCAAACTAAAAAAAACCGGCAAGTTTGCCGGGTTTTTTAGTCTCAAAGAAAGTACAATTACTTTCCGCGACATAAGCGCAGCCAACGGCTTCCACCGTCGCTGGTAGCTCGGCGCAAGCCGAGCTTTCTGCGTCCATCGGAAAGTTTTCTATTTTATCCGATCGACATAAGTGCAGCCAACGGCTTCCACCGTCGCTGGTAGCTCGGCGCAAGCCGGGCTTTCTGCGTCCATCGGAAAGTTTACTATTTTATCCGATGGACATAAGCGCAGCCAACGGCTTCCACCGTCGCTGGTAGCTCGGCGCAAGCCGGGCTTTCTAATTTTGGGACAGTTTATTGCATATTTTACAATTTGTGTCCCACCGTCTAATTTTAGCAGCGAAATCAAGGCTTTGAACGCATGGCATGATATTTGCATAATTCATAATCAAGTGCAAGGAGGTGTCATTAGCAACCCTATAAAGAATAGCTAAAAATTAATCTTGTTAAAAATCAAATTTCTAAGGAGTGAAGCTGTATGTCAAAGGAATCATGGCAGTGGCAAGAAGGCGATTTAACAGTCAGCCGTTCCACACAGTGGTCAGGTCCTGGCTGTCATAATGGCTGTGGTATTCTGTACTACACAAAAGGAGACAAATTAATCAAAGTCGAAGGGGATACGACGAACCCATACAATGATGGCCGTCTTTGCATGCGTTGCCTGAATTTAACAGAAGCAGTCAACCATCCCGACCGCCTGAAATGGCCGTTAAAGCGGGTAGGCAAACGGGGCGAAAATAAATGGGAACGTATTTCTTGGGACGAAGCTTACGATATTATCGAAGAAAAAGTAAAATCCATCAAGAAAGAATACGGCCCCGAAAGCATCATTGGTATGGAAGGTACGGGAAGAAACATCATCTGGCAAGTTCCTTACCTGACTTATGCCGGATTTGAAAGCCCGAACTATACCCTCGGATTCTTGAGCGGCGACGCTTGCTACCTGCCTCGCGCTGCGCAACAGGCTGTAATGCAAAGCGACTTCTTCGTTACTGACTGCGCCCAGCACTTTGAAGCACGTTATGAAACACCGGAATACGAAGTGCCAAAAGTTATCATGATCTGGGGTAATAACCCGATTGTCTCCAATGGTGACGGTTTCTTCGGACACTGGATCATCGACTTGATGAGAAAAGGATCCAAGCTAATCGTGGTTGACCCGAAATTGACCTGGATGGCTTCCAAAGCAGATTACTGGCTGCAAATCCGGCCTGGAACCGACTCCGCTTTATCGATGTCTATGTTGAACGTCATCATCAACGAAGAACTTTACGACAAAGAATTCGTCGAAAAATGGTGTTCCGGTTTTGAAGAATTGAAGAAATGCGTCCAGGAATATCCGCCGGAAAAAGCGGCTGAGATCACCTGGGTGCCGAAAGAACTTATTATCGAAGCAGCCCGTTTCTATGCAAAAAACAAACCGGCAGCCATCCAATGGGGTCTTGCTGTTGACCAGCAAGTTACCGGTATTTCTGCAGCGCAAGCCATCACCAGCTTATGGACGATCACCGGTAACGTGGATGTTCCCGGCGGAAACGTTATTTCGAAAAGCGGCTACAATGTAGATGATGGCTACAATTGTGGAATTGATTGGGTCAGCGAAGAAAATATCATGAAACGTCTGGGTAATGAAAGCTATCCGTTAAAGATGTTCGGCTTTGCTTCTACCGCTCACGGGGATTCCGTCCTGAAAGCCATTGAATCAGGCAAACCGTATCCGGTTAAGATGCTGTGGCTGCAAACAACCAACCCGATCGCCAACATGGGCTCTGAAGCGCCACGTGTCTATGAGGCCATGCGCAAAGTTGAATTCAACGTTGTAGTCGACCTGTTTATGACTCCTACTGCTGTCGCTTGTGCGGATATCGTGCTACCGGCAGGCATGAGCATCGAAAGGGACAGTTTCCGCGCTTGGTTCGCACCTTTGCGGGCAATATCGAAAGTTATCCAATATGAGGAGTGCAAATCCGACGAGCAAATCATTCTTGATTTAGGCAAACGCCTCAATCCTGCCGCCTTCCCATGGGATACTGTCGAGGAATGGCTGGAATGGAAATTCGGCAATGCCAAAGATAAATATCCTGACGCCCTCAATATT
>JAGFXW010000207.1 GCA_017861495.1 Bacillota bacterium | reverse complement strand
GGCAGGTTCGGGACCAGATCAAAATTTGGCTCGCACAAACATTCCCCTGTTGAGCCCTAACGAGCGGTATTCGACCAGAAGAAAGGGCATTGCCAACGGCAATGCCCTTTCTTCTTATTCTGCCAACTCATTCTCCAGTTCTGCGATCCTGGGTAGCCCTAAAAACATCTTGCCATTATAAAAGGCAACCGGTACTCCCCAATCCGCCTCCGGAACACCGTGCATTTTGAAGAACATTACCAGTTGATCTGAATTTTGCGTATTGTCATAAACCTCGTACTTTTCTACCGATACTCCGTTGGCGATCATCCGGTCAACGATGGGCGCTGCTTCTTTGCAGTGAGGACAACCGTTGCCCCAGAAATACATGACGGTTTTCGCAGGCGCAGTCTCCGCAACTCCAGGAGCCGCCCCTGCAAAAATCAGTGCTGCCATGACAACGACCGAAAGCCATTTCTTCAACCCTCACACCTCTTCCAAATTCTCGCATGTCAATCATCCGGTTCAGTTTGGCGATCACAATTCTCCTTAAAACCCTAAATAGAACATATAAAATGCAATCAGCAAGATAACCCCGCCCATCGCATATTTTAACATCGAGCTAAACGCTCCATATTTTTTACTCAATATCACTTTTTGAACAAACCCAACAGAAGTTCCGGCTGCCACTACCAGTACGCCATGACCCACTGCGTAAAGCAACAGTAGCAGAATGCCCCAGGCTAAATTACCACTTTTGGCTACAATGCCAAGTAAAACAACCAGCACAGGCGTTGCACATGGCGATGAAAAAATTCCTCCCAATATCCCGGCGAGGAATGCGCCCAAGCTACCTTTTCGGTTTGCTTTACTTGTGAGATACGTAGAGGGAATAAAATCATAGATTTCCCACGTTTGAAGCGCCATCAAAGTCATTAAAATGCCCAGCGCAAGATACCACCATTGGCTTGCGGCCCCCATCAGCTTTCCCAGTAAGGAAGCAGCCGCTCCAAGTGCTGTAAAGGTTACTGCCATGCCCAGTGCAAAAGTTACTGATAAGCTGAATGCTTTTTGGGGATCATTGTTTTCAGTGCCGCCGACATACCCAATGACTAGCGGGACACTTGCAAGCGCACAGGGAGTCACTGATGTTAAGAGGCCCGCCAAAAGAGCCAGAATTGGCGCAACCCAAAAACTCTCTGCAATCGCAGACGCCAAAATCTCCAACCACTGTTCTATCATTCTTTCAATCCCATTTCTTTCAGTGCTGCAAGGATCATCGCCTCTGTCATCCCTCCCTCATGAACCGTAAAAATATGCTCGTTTTTATCTCTCGTCGAGTACATCTTCATTCCTGATGCTTGCGGGTCGGCTGGAGTAAAGGGCTTGCCATTCTTATCAAAAAACATCTGTGTAGGGATCAGGCGAAGCGGATATCCTTCAGCCAATTTTTGATATTTCCATACATCGACAAATTTAATGATGGCTTTTCCTTGCAATTCCTTATTGAGTTTTACCAAAACAGGGGCCATTTCCTTGCAAGGGGCGCATGAATCCGCGCCAAAGTCTATTATGATGGGCAATCCGTAGGACTTGAGCTTATCCAGATTCAATTCATCTATCACATGAAGCGCAAAATCCGGCTTTACTGCCGGAGCGCCGCTTGATCCCGTCTTATTCTCTGTCACTATTGGTTGATCTGCCTTTTTCATGAACCATATCGTACCAATGACAATAATAATGAGGATCGGAATGATTATTTTTAGGGTTTGCTTGTTGAGAGGACTCTTTTGGGGGCTGCTCTCCATTGTGTTAAGGCTCCTTATGCTTTTATATCTCCCGCTTGGTTCTCATCCTGCAGTCTTACGCTACTGCAATTTTCAGCAACACCTTTGCCAGCAAGAACGCTGCCATCCCATAAAAAATTACAATATCCAACGAAACCACCTCAAGCCTCTCACCGCTTTAGTGTCCTGCCTGCGGCGCCAACTCAAAAGGGCATTCGCCACCCCGACAACTCAGATTCCGGCAGTCCGAATCCACTTCCAATGCTTGAATAGTGGAGTGTCGTATCCCAAAGTCCTTTTCCAGCAAAGCCGAGCCTTTTATAATCAATTGCCCTATGTTCGTTCCCTTTGCTACGACTATATGTCCGCTGAATACGTCGTACCCGGAGGTAACTGTCCAGACATGGACATCATGGACATTGCAAACGCCTTCGATCGATTCCAGCGCAGCAACAATTGCCTGCACATCGGCTCCCGCAGGCGCTCCTTCCATGAGAATATGCACCGACTGGGACACGACTCCCCAGGCTCCTTTAAGAATCAACAACGCAACCAGCACACTGGCAATGGGGTCAGCGATATACCAACCGAAAAAGCACATCAAAGCACCGGCAATGATCGCACCGACCGAGCCGAGCGCGTCTCCCAGTACATGCAGATAGGCGCTGCGCAGATTTAGATTATCTTTTACGTCCCCTTGACGCAATAGAACCCAGGCACTGGCCAGATTGGCCAATAAGCCGATAACCGCGATCCCCATCATGGGCGCACTGGCAACCGTCGGTGGTTCAAATAATCTGTACCAGGCTTCCCAGGTGATTGCGATCGCGATCAGAAACAGAGCGGCGCCATTGGCGAGCGCCACCAATATCTCCAGTCGCCGATAACCGTAACTTTTGCTCGGAGACGCTGCCTTCGCCGCAAAATGAATTGCGACAAGGCTTAGCCCCAACGATGCAGTATCACTTAGCATGTGTCCAGCATCCGACATCAGTGCCAGGCTGTTGGTCAACCAGCCCCCTAGCGCTTCCGCCACCATGATGAACGCAGTAATTCCAAACGCCCAGGCGAGGGCGGACCGGTTACCCTCCCTTTTTAATCCATGGCTATGATCGTGCCCGTGTCTTTGCCCGTGTCCGTGGTCATGATTGTGATCGCTCATCTTTCATCCATCCTTTGCAATTACACTTTGCAGACCTACTCCGCCATCACAAGTAGGTGCCTGATTTTCTTTACTCACTATTGATAAGAGTTCCTGACACAAAAACATATAGCTAACTATTAATAGGTTAACTCTTTTTTTCTCCTGTCGCAACCTTCTATTGACGTTTCATATAAAAATATTTTAATATATAGTTAGCAAGACAGACAAGCAAAAATGAAAGGACTGTGATTTTCATGGCCACTAATGATTCGGGCTCTGAAACAAAACCCCGCGTGCTTTATGCTTGTTCCGGCGCAGCGGATTCTGGTCAAATTGCCGATCTGGTCGCCCGTCGTCTGGATGATGAAGAATGGGGCGGCATCAGTTGCCTATCAGGCGTCGGCGCCGGTCTGTCCAGCTTCCTGGAATACGCAAAAGAAGTGGACAACATCATTCTCGATGGTTGTCCCGTGGGATGCGGCAGAAAAATGTTTGAGCAACACGGACTCCTTTTCACGGAGGTTGTGATTACAAATCACGGCGTTGTTAAAGGAGCAACTCCCGCAACTCCGGAAGTGGTGGAACGCGTGACGAATTCAATTAAAGCAAGTTTCAATGGGAAATGAGGCTGGATGTATGACCAATAAAGCATTGGCGAAGATCTTTAAGGCTCTGGGCGATGAAACCCGTTTAGAAATCGTTCGGATGCTGGCCGGTAAAGAACGCTGTGTGTGCGCATTTCTCAGCACCTTTGCGATGAGCCAGCCGGCAATATCCAATCATTTGCGTGTGTTGCGCGAAGCTGATGTCGTCATTGACACGCGAGAAGGACGCTGGATATTTTACCGACTCAATCCCAAAGCTTTTCATGCCATCGAAGCACTCTGCGAACTTGTCCTGCCCGATAGAGAGCTCGAACGCATCGATCCCCTGGCGGAGCCCTGTGCTTGCCCCAAACCAAAGGAGGAATCAGCTTGAGTAAAAAAATTGAAATTCTTGGTACCGGCTGCGCCAAGTGCCAAAAGCTGGAGGCCAATGCCAAAAAGGCAGTGGAATTATCCGGCGTCGATGCAGCCATAAGCAAAGTAACCGACATCAATCAGATCGCCAACTACGGGGTCATGATTACCCCCGCCCTCGTCCTCGACGGTCAGGTCAAAGTAGCCGGCAAGATCCCGACTCCCGAAGCTATCGCAGAATGGCTGAAATAGGCAACAGCCCTTTAGAAAAGCCCCGACGAACAATTGTTTGTCGGAGCTTTTTCACTTTCAGACACCGGCATGTTTGTCGGCAGACGTCACTCGCTCCAAATGATCGGATATTTTTATCTAGTTTACGTTGCAGAAAAGCAATTTTATAAGAAGACTTGCTTTTCTGTTGAAGAAGACTTATTATAATCATATAATCGTTTATGCGAATATTGATTGTAAAAATTTAATACGAGGTGCATTTATGGAAAAACTGCTAGACGTTTTAAAAGCGCTGTCGGACGAAACGCGTCTGAGAATTTTGAACCTGCTTTACGAAAAAGAGCTCTGTGTTTG
>JAGFXW010000049.1 GCA_017861495.1 Bacillota bacterium | reverse complement strand
CCGAAGTTCCGTCTGTGATTAATCCGTCAACCGGGATTTTCTCGCCCGGCCGGACGATCACAATATCGCCTGCGACCACCTCTTCCACCGCAATATCCATTTCCTGTCCGTCACGCAAAACCCGGGCTGTTTTGGCGCGCAGCCCCATCAAGGCCTTGAGGGCTTCCGATGTGCGGCCTTTCGCCATCGCTTCCAAAAACTTTCCTAAAATAATCAACGTAATAAGAATGGCGGAGGTTTCAAAGTACAGCTCATGGCTCCCTACCAGCACATTGACGACACTATATAGATAGGCGGCGGATGTTCCCAAGACAACCAGCACGTCCATATTGGCGCTGCCGTTTTTCAAAGCCAGGAACGCACCGCGGTAAAACTGCCAGCCGGCGATAAGCTGCACCGGCGTAGCCAAAAACCATTGCAAATAAGGATTCATTAAGAAATGGGCAACCGATCCCATAATTCCTGTCATATGCAGGATCATTCCCAATAATAGCGGTACGGAAAATACGGCAGAAGTGATGAGCCGGAACCGTTGATGAGCAACCTCTGCTTGCCGAACCTCTTTTTCCTTGTCGACTTCGCCAGCATCTGCCAAGCTATGGGCTCCATAACCGAGATCTTCGATCTTTGCCTTGAAATCTTTGATGCCAATATCACTGCTATTGTATTCAATAGTTGCTTTTTCTACTGCAAGGTTAACTACAGCCTGGTATACACCCGGCATTTTATTCAAGGCCTTTTCAATCCGTGCCGAGCAAGCGGCGCAGGTCATGCCGGTGATTTTCAATTCCACCTTGTCTTTGATAACCTGGTAACCTAGATCTTCCACTTTCGCGGCAATCTCCTGCAAGCTGGTTTGGGGTTGCTCGTAAGTAACAGCCGCCTTTTCCGCCGCCAGGTTCACGGCTGCCTTCTCCACACCCGGCATTTTATTCAAGGCTTTTTCAATCCGCGCCGAGCACGCGGCGCAGGTCATGCCGCTGATCTTCAACGTTGTAGATGCTAGTTTTGTTGCTTTACTCTTCTCTGTCATTATTCTTCACCTGCCTCAACAAAATCAAAAAACAAATTTCTATTTCGCAAACTTCGACAAAACCTTCATCAGTTCTTCAATGGACTCTTCTGCCCTATCATCGCGGATTGCATTAACAACACAACTTTTCGTATGGCTTTCCAGGATGATCAGCGCAACTTGACTCAACGCCGACCGCGCAGCAATTACTTGTTGCAATAAATCGACGCAATAACGGCTGTCATTGACCATTTTTTCAATACCATTGATTTGCCCGCCTACTTTCCGCAGCCGGCGGGTAATGTCACTCTTCTCCTGTTCATTCAACAAAGTAAGGTTCACCCCATTCATTACACGAATTATAATATACTATACCCCTGTATAGTATATTATAAAACTAGCTATGAACAAATACAATCAAAATAACTTGCACTACGTTTTTATCGCGATGGTACAAGTTGTTTAAAATGTTCTATACGAAAAAAATTAACCTATGAAATCTGTCAAAAAAACAGATCCCATAGGTTAATTCAATCCAGTTAATCGGGTATGGATAAAATCTTTTACTTCCGCAAATGGAACGGGATCGTTGTAACGACCACATTCTTTTTCAGCAACAGCATGGTCCGCAAAATCCAACCGGTTTGGTTGTGCAAGAACCGGTGCCATAATTTTTTCGTTTCAAATTCCGGGATCAGTACCGTAATGTAATCTTCCGGCTGACGCTGTTTTTCCAGCATGGTAATATAATCGAACAACGGCTGCATCAGCAAACGATACGGCGAATTGACATTGACCAACGGCACGCCCGGGTTCCAGCACTGCCATTTTTCCTCGACCTTTTTCCGACTCTCCTCGTCGGTGGAAATATGCACGGCCGTCACGTCGTCGCTGATATGCTTGGCGTATTTCAAGGTTTCCATGACAACAACTGTTGGACTGGAAATCGGTACAATGACAATATTCCGTCCCATATGGAACGAGTGCTCTTCGTCCGGATTCAGATATTCCAGCGGTAAATGCAACTGTTCCGCCATATCATTGTAATGGCTGCGTATCGCTTTGAATACCCGGATCATAATCGGGATGAACACAATGACAATCCAAGCGCCATAGATAAATTTCGTTACCGCAACGATCAATACGACAATGCCGGTAACAATTGCGCCGATCGCATTAATTACGGCCCGCAAAGTCCAACCGCTTCCTTTTTCACGCCGCCAGTGAACAACCATCCCCGTCTGAGCAATGGTAAAGGATAAGAAAACACCGATCGCATACAGGGAAATCAAATGCTCCGTGTTTCCCTGATAAATAATGATTAAGACCGCAGCCAAAACTGTAAGTAAAATAATTCCGTTGGAAAAACTAAGCCGCTCGCCCCGTTGGCCCAAATAACGCGGCATATAGCCGTCACGCGCCAGGAAAAAGAACAACGGCGGCAAGCCGTTATAGGACGTATTCGCTGCCAAATATAAAACCAGCATGGTAGAAATTTGGAGATAATAGTACATTATATTTCTGCCGAAAGTAAGCTCGGCAATTTGCGACAAAGCAGTTACATCCGGTATGGGAAGGATGTGATAATGCATGACCAGTCCGGAAATCCCTAAAAACATAACTCCAAGAATACAAGACATCCAGTACGTTGTCGTAGCGGCATTGCGAACGGACGGCTCCCGAAACATGGGAACGCCATCGGAGATCGCCTCGACCCCGGTCATCGAACTACAGCCACTGGCAAACGCCCGCAAAATCAAAGCAAAGACTGTCCAGTCCCATTGTCGCTGCATCGACTCCACCGGTATGACCGGCGCGCCTTGCGTTGCCACTTGGTAAATTCCCGTTCCGATCAATACAAAAATACCGAAAATAAACGCATACGTGGGAAAAACAAAGGCCGTGGATGATTCACGAACTCCCCGCAGATTAACCAGCATCAAAATTGCAAACAGCACAAATAAATCGAGACTGACTTCATACGGAATTAAAGCCGGAAACGCGGAGATCAACGCTGCTGTCCCCGCCGACACACTAACTGCTACTGTTAATACATAATCGGCAAAGAGGGATGCGGCTGCCGTAAGGGCTGGCAATTCACCCAAATTATTTTTGGCAACCATATAAGAGCCGCCGCCGCCGCAATTCGCTCTCGCTACCTGAACATAAGAAAGCGTCACAATTCCCAGCAAGAGCAAAATCGCAAAGGAAATATAACCCATATAACCATAAGCGAGTATGCCGGGTATTGCAACAAGCATAATAACAATCTGTTCAGGACCATACGCTACCGAAGACAAGGCATCCGAAGAAAAAATGGCTAACGCTTTCCATTTGGGTAGTTTTTCGTGTTCCATCTCCTGGTTATGGAGCGGCTTTCCAATCAGCACCCGCCGAAGCATCTGAAACATGATATTGTCGGTTCCTCCCATTAGTCCTTTATCCATTACCGCGACAGGCCATTATTTCATCCCTTAAAAAGACAAAACAAAAAAAGACCCAAAAAGGTCTTATGACCTCTCGTTTTAGCCGGCGAAGTTAGCTGTCGGGTAGGATGACGTGAGAATAACATCCCTCCTGCTACGCAGGATTAACCCCAAGAATTGGGTCCTCCGCTTCCCGTAGGAATTAGGCTGATAGATTGTCGGACACATCTGTTTTGATTTATGAAGACTATTATACGCTTTTGGTAAATAAAAGAAAGCGTGAATAACCTTCATTTTAGACCAAATCTACGACAACAAAATGTGGAAGTACAATTTTAGCTTAACATTTCTTTTATTTTCGTCGATTATCAAGATCAATCGACATATTTCGATAATTTTACTCTAGTTATTATTTTCACATCTTCATTTTACTTTCCAAACGGACACATCGGATAACTGCAAGTTTCGCAATTCAAGCAGAGCCCGCTATAGCCCAACGAAGCAAAATCCAATTTGGACAGCCATTCTCCCGCCAAAACCCGGGGGAAAACGAGGTCGAAAATAGTAGTCTTGGCATACATTCCGCAGCCCGGCATCCCCATGATAACCGTATCGCCATGATAGGCAAACATAAACATATCCCCCGGTAAAACCGGCACTCCGTAGGTAACGACCTGGGCCCCAGTCGCCCGGATCGCATCCGGCGTGACATCCTTGGGATCAACGGACATACCCCCTGTTGTAATAATTATATCGATCCCGCTTTTTTTATAAGTCAAGATCGCATCCCGGATACGGTCCCGGTCGTCAGGTTGAAATGAAACGTCTACCAAGGTCGCTCCATATGACGTAATTTTTTTCGTTAAAATCGACGCATAACGATCCTTTAGGTGATCGTAATATACTTCATTGCCGGTTATAATTACTCCCGCCTTCAAATTGCGCAGAGGCTTAACCGAGATAATTCCATTATATTGATCGGCAATATTTTCGACCGACAAAACGGTCGTTTTTTCCACAACTAACGGAACAACCTTAATTCCCGCAAGCAAATCGCCCCGTTTTACCAAAGTATTGTCTTGACGGGTTGATACCACTGTATTTTCAATTGTATTGATCGTTGTAATCGCCTTCCGGTTTACTTTCAACAGTCCGTCAATTTTGGACTTAATGTTAATCCGGCCCTTGGAAGGTTCGGTCAGGATCACATTCTCACCGGCTACCGACAACGCAATACTGGTGATCGCATCATTTTCATGAACTTGTTCAGGCAACATTTCAACCAGATAAATTCGGTCCTTGGCAATCTTTTTCAAATAGGGAATATCTTCTGCGCAAATCACATGCCCTTTTTTAAATAACGGTCCTTTGTATTCCTCCGGCGCGACATCTGCCAAGTCATATCCTAAAATCATCCCTTCGGCGTCTTCTGCTCTCATCTTCCGGACAGCCATTTCAACACTCTCCTCATAATTGTCTTTCCCCTGACTCCCCCCAGCCAAAAACAATGCCCTGCCTTAAAAAACAAGATCTAGGCGAACCGGCTAAAGAATTCCATTATTTAATTGAGCGGGGACAAGACATACTATAAAAAATATCAACAAAACAATAATTAAACTAACATAAACAATATCATTATCATGATACATTATCATCAAAAACACTTCAAGTCTTTTATTTAGTTTACAATAATAATAAAAAACAAAAATGTCTATAAAACACACAAATACAAGGAATACAAAAGGATTTCGAGCAACCTAAAAGGATTTAGCATAATCTCGCTCGAATATTCTGAATTAATACACATTACAAAACATGATCCACACAAGAATTGAAGCGAATTGTTTTTTACAGCCATCCTGACAAGTGCATATTGTGAATAAATTCATTGGCGAAGGGAGCGAAGTTCATGAGTGAAGACAGCAAGTGCCCCATAACGGGTATGACGAAAAAAGCCATCGCCGGAGGCGGCATCTCAAATCGGGACTGGTGGCCGAACCAGTTGAACCTTAAGATTTTGCACCAGCGTTCAAACTTGAGCAATCCAATGGATCCGGAATTCAACTATGCTGAAGAATTCAAGAAGCTCGATCTGGAAGCCCTGAAGAAGGACCTATATGCGTTGATGACGTTATCACAGGATTGGTGGCCGGCAGATTACGGCCACTATGGACCTTTATTCATTCGAATGGCATGGCACAGTGCAGGTACATATCGTACAGGCGACGGGCGCGGCGGTGGCGGGTCCGGCTCCCAGCGCTTTCCTCCTCTCAACAGCTGGCCTGACAACGTGAACCTCGACAAGGCGCGCAGGCTTCTGTGGCCTATCAAGCAAAAGTATGGCAAGAAAATCTCCTGGGCTGACCTGATTATTCTCGCCGGAAACTGTTCCCTGGAATCGATGGGTTTCAAAACGTTTGGGTTTGGCGGCGGACGCGAAGATATTTGGGAACCGGAAGAGGACATTTATTGGGGTTCTGAGTCCGAGTGGCTTGGCGATAAGCGCTACTCCGGCGATCGGGATCTCGAGAATCCGCTTGCCGCCGTGCAAATGGGCCTGATCTACGTGAACCCGGAAGGACCAAACGGCAACCCAGATCCAGTCGCCTCCGGCCGCGATGTTCGCGAGACCTTCGCCCGTATGGCCATGAACGATGAAGAAACCGTCGCACTCGTTGCAGGAGGACATACCTTCGGCAAATGCCATGGCGCAGGCCCTGCAACCCATGTTGGCCCTGCACCAGAGGCCGCCGGCCTCGAGGAACAAGGGCTCGGCTGGAAGAGTAGTTTCGGCAGCGGAAAAGGCGGAGATGCGATTGGCAGCGGACTCGAGGGTGCCTGGAAACCGAACCCAACCAAATGGGACATGGGTTATTTGAGCACGCTATTCAAATATGAATGGGAATTGGTCAAGAGTCCGGCTGGCGCAAACCAGTGGCTGGCGAAGGAAGTGGCTGAAGAGGATATGGTAGTTGATGCCCACGACCCTTCGAAAAAACATCGTCCAATGATGACAACAGCAGACCTCTCCTTACGCTTCGACCCCATCTACGAACCGATCGCCCGGCGCTTCCTGCAAAACCCCGATAAATTCCAGGATGCCTTCGCGCGCGCATGGTTTAAGCTGACCCACCGCGATATGGGTCCTCGCTCGCGTTATCTGGGTCCGGAGGTTCCTGAGGAAGAACTGATCTGGCAGGACCCGGTGCCACCAGTTGATTATATATTGATTGATGAACAGGATGTCGCCGACCTGAAGGCCAAAATCCTCGCTTCGGGCCTGTCTGTCTCCCAACTCGTTTCGACGGCCTGGGCGTCGGCAGCCACGTTCCGCGGTTCTGATAAACGCGGCGGAGCAAACGGGGCGCGCATCCGCCTCTCGCCGCAGAAAGATTGGGAAGTAAACCAGCCGGCCCAATTGAAGGCCGTTCTGCAAACCCTTGAGGGAATCCAAAAACAGTTTAATAGCGCCCAGCCCGGCGGGAAAATGGTATCACTTGCCGATATGATTGTTTTGGGCGGATGCGCAGGCATCGAACAAGCTGCAAGGAACGCCGGCCGCAGCGTGACCGTTCCCTTCATACCGGGACGTACCGACGCATCACAAGAACAGACGGATGTCAATTCTTTTACGGTATTGGAACCTAAGGCAGACGGATTCCGAAACTATCTCAAAACAAAATACGTCGCATCGGCGGAGGAACTCCTGGTTGACCGGGCCCAATTGCTGACACTGACCGCTCCCGAAATGACAGTGCTCATTGGCGGTATGCGCGTCTTGAGTGCCAACTTCGGACAGTCCCAGCACGGCGTCTTCACCAAACGGCCAGAGGCGCTTACGAATGACTTCTTCGTGAATCTGCTCGACATGGGCACGACATGGAAGGCGACATCAGCGGACAATGACGTGTTCGAAGGTCGCGACCGCACAACGGGTGAACTCAAGTGGACCGGTACCCGCGTCGACCTCATCTTCGGCTCGAATTCTCAGCTTCGAGCCATCGCTGAAGTCTATGGTTGCGAGGACTCCCCGGAAAAGTTCCTGACGGACTTTGTCGCGGCGTGGAATAAGGTTATGAACCTTGACCGCTTCGACCTGGCCTAATGCCTGGCCTTGGCAAGAACAGCTTTATTGGGTTTTGAAACCTAAGTGAAAAGGGGTTGCCGCAAAACAAGATTGTAAAAACCTGTTTTGCGGCAACCCCTTGATATTGCGTTAATTTCAAGAGAAATGATACGTTCGCTGGGCCAGTTCCGCGCGCTTGGCATCATTAAAATTCGTTTGTTCACTTAAATAGCCGGTAATCCGCCGGATGCGACGGATCGGTGATTTTTCGAAGGCTTTAATAACCACTTCATCCTTGTCAAGTTCAAGGACTACCTTGCCCAATACCTTCCCCTTGCTTTCCCAGCTTTTAATTTCTTCGTCAACGTAGTATTTTGCTTCATCTTCCTTCATACCTTCCGGCATTTGCACCAGTACATCATTCATCGTCATAGGTCCATCCAACCTCCCTGATTGTTAAATATGTTACTATGAACTATATTCTCCATTAAAAATAATTCTCCTCCTACAAACACAACATATAGTAATATTTTTTCATTTCTGTACTATATATTGAAAACAATGTTGGATTTACGGCATGACAAGAATTGGCTTTATCGTAAGGCCACTCACCGAATCGGCGACTGCCTGATTAATTTCCTCCCACGGATAATAACGAACCAGCTTTTCAAACGGGAATTTTCCTTGCCGATACAGATCAATCAAGTAAGGAACGACGGTCTTTAGAACATTATTGCCTTCCACGATTTCCGCGACTGTCAGATGGTTTTTTCGTATTTCTTCAATATCAGCCACCGATAATTGCGGAAACTCGCCTACATACGCCAATTTTCCATTGACCGCCAGTGAGCGAAAAGCCTGCCGCCCGACAGAAGCAAGTCCGGATGCTTCAATTGCGAAATCGACGCCCTCGAAGGTCCGCATCAATATTTCGACCGGATCCGCCAAATGGGCCCGGATAAAATGCGTAGCACCCAATTTTTTCGCCAGCGCCAGCCGATGGTCGACAGTATCAACAGCCACAATCACCTTACAGTTGCGCAATTTCGCCGCCATAATGGCGCCAAGGCCGACCGCGCCGGTCCCAAACACTGCGACCCGTGAATCCTCCACCGGTTGAAGTTGATGTGAAACCGTCCCAAAACCGGTAGGGATGCCGCAAGCTAACGCCGCAGCCAACCGTAAATCAAACGAGGGATCGATCTTGACCACATTATTCACATTTACTACCGTCATTTCGGCAAAAGAAGATTGTCCAAAAAACATGGCTAAATCACGGCCATGTTGACGGATACGGCTGGTCCCGTCGGCTAACTTCCCTCCAAAATTCAGTTCGTAATACCGCCTGCATTGAAACGGCTTCCCTTCACGGCAGGCTTCACATTCGCCGCAATACGAATAACCAAGCACCACATGGTCGCCCGGTTGCACATCATAAACGTTCTTGCCTACCTTTTCCACAATTCCTGCTCCCTCATGCCCCAAAACAGCCGGAAGCGGAAAAAAATACTCCTGATGCTGCACATGGATATCAGATTGACAAATTCCCGATGCAATAATCCGTACTAATACTTCATCTGCTTTCGGCTCACTAAGCATCACTCGTTCAATTTTAAATTCCTCACCCCGCCGATGCGTGACCGCAGCTAGTATGTTCACACTTACAACCCTCCTATAACCTACAATCTGAAACCACAATTGGAAATAATGGAAATTATCCCGGCGCTAAATGCGCCAATAAATATTCTTCTGTTTTCAATGGACATTTCCTGCTCATGATACAAATTATACATTTCACACACCCAATATCTAGCAGGAATACAACAAAAAACAACGAAGATTTTAATTAGAATATTCAATTTATTTGTATGGGAGCACCCAAATGGAGAACAAATCATTACATCACATTTTGCGGATTTTCATTTCCATGAAAACAGCGTTATTTTTATTGGCCGTCATCATTCTCTGTTCCATCGCCGGAACCATTATTCCACAGGAACGAACTGTTACGACCGCCGGCCCTGTGTTTCGTTTCTTGTATTACACTTTGAATTTCGGCGACATTTACCATAGCAGTTGGTTCAGTTTTTTACTATTTTGCTTGTGCCTCAATCTTGCCGTGTGCTCTTTTTCCCGCCTTCCAACCTTATGGAAAGCTACGTTTTCACAGCCGGTTTGGCCAAATCCAATTGGCTGGCAACAGGAAATACGAATGAATACCTCTTGTGAAACAGCGCTTGCCACGATCCGCCTAAGCCTTGAAAAGGCTGGTTTTCGAACCCAGAACAGCCAGTCAAACCGTATTTACGCCCGCAAAGGCCAGATTGCTCCCTGGGGGACTCTCCTTGTCCACATCTCCGTACTGCTTATTGCCTCCGGCGCGTTCTACGGGAGCGTCAACGGGTTTCGCTATACGATTCAACTGACACCCGGCGAAACAGTCGTGATCGGCAGCAGCGACTATCCCGGCGCCGGTCAGTCTTTTTCATTGGCATTGAAAAACTTCGCCACAGAACGGTATTCCAATGGACAGGTTTCCGATTGGATCAGCAGTCTGGAAATCATCCAGGATGGAAAAACCACGGCAGCCCAGGATGTGAAAGTGAACCATCCATTATCCTACCAGGGAATTTCTTTCTACCAGTCTTCCTACACCAACGTATATCAGGCCAGATTGCGGTTTTCCGGCTTGCCGGACCAAACAATCCAACTGCAGGAAAAGCAACCGTATATTTTGGACGACCAACAAGGAATTGCCGTGATGCCGGTCAGATACCTGCCGGATTTTGATCCGCAAAATCCAATGGTTAGCCGCTCACCGAACCCAGTAAACCCCCATATTATTTACCTCACCTATGCCGGCGGCCGCCCACTGGGTATGAACGCCATCCCCATGGAAAAAACCATCTCGCTCCCCGGCTCACCGCTGGAATTTATTTTTCATTCTGTTCAGGAGGCTTCCGGCTTGGAAGTTAAGTATGATCCCGGTCTGCCAGTCGTGTTCAGCGGCTTTATTTTGATGAGCCTGGCGTTCTTCGCCAGCCTCTACCCCCAGCGGCGTACAGTATATGTCGAGATCCGGCCAAACGGAAACACCGCACTTCTGTCAATCGCGATGTTTGGCAAAACACAACTTCCAGAAGAAGAACTGCAGGTTATTTGCCAATCCATCATGAGTGAGGAAGAAAATCGATCCGCAAGGGGGGCCCGTTATGACAAACTATGAAATGCCGGTTATTGTCGCTGCCTTTTTCCTCTATTTTATCGCCGCAATTCTTTCCATTAGCCACATTGTCCTGTTGCGGCCCTGGCTGGCCAAGGTAAGCCGTTGGACCGCCGCTATAGGATTGGCCGCCAATTTGGCCGCTGCCGTTTTGCGAACCATCGGCTCCAGCCATGCTCCATTTGCCAACATGTACGAGTTTGGCATTGTTCTGGTTGCGGTCATCGTTTTCGGCTACTTATGGATCGACCTGCGCTATGGCCATCATTCATTAGGCGCTTTTATCCTGCCTGTCGCCTTTCTCTTTCTCGGTGTATTCCTTTTATTTTACCAGGAAGCCAAACCACTCATGCCCGCCTTGAAGAGCAACTGGCTGTTGGCTCATGTTATGACGGCAGTCATCGCCTATGGTGCCTTGGCTTTTTCCTTTTCAGTAGCGTTGATGTGTTGTTGGCGCCGCTATCTGGATGCGGGCACGAACCCGGTTCTCCTCTCATTGATCCCATCCCAAAAGGTCCTGGAACACCTGATGAACCGAGCCATTATCCTGGCCATGCCGTTCCTTACTTTATTGATCATCACCGGCGCAGTCTGGGCGGAATATGCCTGGGGATCCTATTGGCGTTGGGACCCCAAAGAAACCTGGTCGCTAATTACATGGTTGGTTTATGCTGCTTATCTTCACGGCCGCGCGGCTTATGCCTGGCGCGGGCAAAAAGCGGTCAATTGGGCTCTCTCCGGTTTTCTGATCGTAATTTTTACCTTTATCGGCGTCAACGTCCTATTACCCGGATTGCACAGTTACCAGTGATATAAGTGAGCCTTAGGTTGGGAGGGGGTTATTGCCCCCGCCGAACCCTTAGAGCGAACTTAGTTCGAGTGTTATAGCCTGTTGATCCCCGACCTAAGAGGGCGGGGTCTTACAGGCTG
>JAGFXW010000206.1 GCA_017861495.1 Bacillota bacterium | reverse complement strand
TAAATAGCGCTCTATTTCGTTCACATTCGTTCCCCCTTAGTCAATCACATCGATATGCAGCGCCCGGGCATTCTGTTTGGCTTCTTCCAACGAAGGACTGGCATTGCGGATGACCAAACGGCCGCCGCCGCGGTTCAACGCTTCCACTACTGCGTTCTGTTCCGTTGCATATACCGTAACGCGCTGCAGCTGCGGTTCGTCAACCTCAATAATTTCGACCTGCAGTTTTGCTTCTAACACCTTGCCCATCACTTCTCTGTACATCTTGGCATCATCGGTAGCAGCGCCGTAAACCGCTCCCATTAAAATGCCGGGCACGTTGATGCCCCGCCGGGCGAACAATTCCGGATACAGCTCAATCTTTACGCCCGTAATCTCGCCTTTGGCCAGGGAATGGGCGATCCGGGCGGTATTTGTCGGTGACCCGACAGCCTGGCTGCTGCCGCCAACTACCGCATCGCCAAACGGACGGACGATCGAATTGGCCCGTGCCGACAACGATTTGGCTTCCGCGGAAGCATGGGCAATGGTTTCTTCTATCCGGGCATGCTCTTTTGCTTTCACTTCATCAGTCACATAATGATCCACGGCATCATTGGTTTTGAAGAAAGGTTCCATATATTGAATCACTACCGGCACCACATATTTCGCCGAGATCGGATGCACGGCCGTAGCCATGGCAATCATCACATCAATCGGTACCGTGACCGGCAGAGTTGTATTCACTGCCAAGTTTGCCGTCAAATGGGCATTGACAACTGCACCGCCAATATGAGCGGCACACAGTCCGGCCACCATAACCCGCGGAGTACAAGGAACGGCAATGGTCGGCGATAACGCCAATACCATGGCTTTTTCCATCTGTTCGGGCGTTCCGCCCATTTTCTCCGTAAACGCGGCGGCCAATGCGGCCGACCCGGCGCCGAAGCCTTCCAGGTTACAGCCGGTCGTTACTTTACCCACACGGAAGATCGTTCCTACTTTTAAGATAAGGGCCGCCAAAGCCGCCACTTGCTCCTTATTTTCCAACGTTTCCAGCAACGCTTTCACAATGCCGGTGTAAGGGCAGGAGTCGCCGGTTCCCGCGCAGGGCTGAAGACCTACCGAATGGTTGCCGACTTGCGCAGCCAATGTGTAGTGCAGGACCTTATTAATGAACGGGTCCTGGTTCAAAACAATTTCCGGCTGATTAAGCTCCTGGCCAACTTTCCCCATGATGAAACTGCTGCCGGAAGTACAACCCACCTCTACGGCATGCAAATTATGATTAAACGCTGCCAAAACCGATGACAGCACTTCTTCACGGCTTATCCGGTTCACTTGCATGGCTTCAGCGATTACTACCTCACTTACCTTGACATCCAGCTCTTTAGCCAGGTCGATACATTGCCCGATGGTCAGCTCACCAACCGTATATCCTTTACGCTGAGCTACCGCGTCTATTGTCTCCATAAAAACACCCTCCTGCACTATTCTAAAACCCATAGTCCGACATCTCAACCGTTGTGCTTACAATTTACGGCGCTTGGCCGCCTTGAGTCAGCCCGGCCAAGCGTCGCTCTTCATATGGCTTCGTTTATCCAACAATTACTGTCACAACAACCTTTATTCTCTGACAGTGACTTGCGCGGTCTCTTCCAATAGCGTAATGACGGAAGAAATATCCTTACGCCCCAATCCTTTAGCCTTTGCCGTTTCATATACCTGCTGAGCAACATTGGTCAACAGCAGCGGCATTCCTAATTCTTTCCCGGTTTGCACTGCCATTTCCAAATCCTTATATTGCAGATCCACCGCAAATCCCGGTTCAAAGTTGCCTTTTAGGATAAAGCCCGGTACCTTGGCTTCCAACGCATAGCTGCGGCCGGAACTTACGCCGATGATCTCCAACAATACCTTTGGATCCAAACCGGCTTTAACGCCTAACGTCATGGCTTCCGCTACGGCTACCATATTCACGCCCAACAGCAGGTTATTGACCAATTTGACGGCATCTCCTGCGCCAACGCTGCCGGCATGGTAAATTTTCTTACCGATTACTTGCAACACATCCTGGCATTTTGCCAGCCCGGTTTCCGAACCGCCGACCATGATGGTCAGCGTACCGGCGGCAGCGCCGGCAACACCGCCGCTGACCGGGGCATCCATATACTCAACGCCTTTGGCTTCTGCCAGTTTCGCCATTCTCCGGGTATGCTCCGGCGTAACACTGCTCAAATCGATGAAAATTTGCCCGGCGCGCGCTCCGGCAAAAAGGCCGTCTTCACCGGTCAATACCGCTTCCACAATCTTGGCGTTCGGCAGGGAAATCAAAACAACATCACATCTCTGGGCGACTTCGCGCGGATTCGCAGCAGGTTTTGCCCCCTGCTCCGCCATTTGCTCAACTGCTGGTTTCATCACATCAAATACAGTAAGCTCAAACCCGGCTTTTAACACATTGCCGGCCATCGGGCGGCCCATGGCGCCCAAACCAATAAATCCGACTTTTTGCATAGTTTCCTCCTACCGAAGACCATCTTCGCCTTTAATTTCATTCTTTTGCAATCCGCCAACCCGCGGCAACGGACGTCCGCCATTGGTAAGAACTACAGCCAATGCAATTTCATTGGCCCGCGGTCCATCCGAAACCCGGACTTCCATGGCATCAAAATGGCTGCGCACAAACGCCGCATCTTTATGACCCAGCGGAACATCCAGGGCAGTCCCTACACCGCCGCGTTTTTTGGCCGAAGGAATCAGCGCCTTGCCGCCACCGACAAACTGGCGCATCGGCGTGCCAAGTTTCGGATGCATCAATGCTGCGGCGTGTTCCAATTCCCCGTTCTCACCGACGATAGCTCCTTTGCCGTAACTCTCCACTTCCGCCAGAGAAGCTACGCCCAATGCTTCGACAGCCTTTTTCGTTAATATTTCTCCCAATTCCACACTAGCATCGATCAACGGATTGAGATCCTCTTGATACTTTCCGGCATACGGATTTTCAATTACCGCAATCGCAGCGGCTTTACGAACCGGTTTGGCCAGTTTTTGATTGGCCTCCATGTATACTTCTTCAACCATGGTTACAATTTTACGGATTTCCATTATAAATTCCTCCTTATATCTAATTGGTCACCGCCAGACAGCATGGATCGGGTCTGCTGAGGTGCCAAACACGTACTAAATTATCAATGATTTGGTTCTGTTTTTAACGTATGGTTACGCTGCGTTCAGCCGGCGGTGTATTCCGGCTCTTATTGACCAAAATTTTCCCATCAACCAGCACCATGGCTACGCCGGGAAGATCGCCTGCTTCGAACGCTTCCAGCGCATTGCCGCCAACGGAACCCATCGGCTTATCGGCAATGACCAGATCGGCTTCTTTGCCCACGGCAATCATACCGGTATTCAACCCGTACACAGCCGCTGTATTGCCAGTTGCCATGGCAACCGCTTCGGCGCCGGATACTCCGGACAGTCCGGCAACTTGAGCAATATTGCGTAAAATACCAAGCGGGATTAAACCGGTTCCGGACGGTGCGTCATTGCCGAAAATGATGCGGCCCAACTCCCCTTTTTTCGCCAGTTTCCGCACTACCATATCGGCTACTTTCATATTGCCGCACTGGACAATTTCCAACGGTAATTTTGTTTCTTCAATTAAACGGTCTACTTCGGCCGGCGATATGGCAGTCGGGCCGCCGTTCACATGCGATACCACATCCGGATCGACAGCAATCACATCGGCTGCCGTAACCGTAGAACTGCCCGGTATGGAAGTTCCGCCGGTATGCATCATGACTTTCATGCCGTTCTTACGGGCCCATTGTACCATGGGCGCGGCATCCTCCGGTTTTTTCACCGATCCCAAACCAATTTCGCCGACCAGCCAAACACCGGCTGCCGCCAATTCAGCGAAATCCGCTTCTACTAATCCTTTTTCCAATATGAGGGCGCCGCCATGCAGCTTGACACCGGCCGGCCTGTCGTTGGCCGACGATTTATGGGCTACGATGGCTAAGGCTTTTGTTCCAACCGGATCTTTCGGCCGTCCGGGCGTATGGCATTCTCCGGCCGAAATCATGGTAGTCACGCCGCCATGGAGCGCGCTGCTGACAAAATCCAATGTTTTTTGCCGCGGCGCATAATCGCCAAGAACCGGATGCACGTGGGAATCGATCAGGCCGGGCATCACCGTCATTCCACCGGCATCAATCACCTGCACCGCCTCATTGTCTTTTTTCGCCTGTTCCAGCAAACTGCTGTCACCAATCGCGGCAATTTTCCCGTCTTTAATAAGAAGCGTATTGTCTTTTAACACCGGGTTCTGGATATCACCAGAAGCTATCACGCCAATATTTGTTACCACAGTCACTGCCATACAAACCACTCCTCTTTTTTTGATATAAGTGAGCCTTAGGTTCGGAGGGGGTTATTGCCCCCGCCGAACCCTTAGCCCCCGCCGAACCCTTAGAGCGAACTTAGTTCGAGTGTTATAGCCTGTTGATCCCCGACCTAAGAGGGCGGGGTATTACAGGCTGTTAACGAGATAAAGAATATTGCATTTCTTTCATAGCCAATGTTCATTTTTGAAAACATTCGCTATGGTTCTTCCCTTATAATCCTTTGGCCCGTGTTTCCACACCCAACGCCAGCACCACCAGTCCGGCAATCACAAAGGCGGCGGAAATCACCGCATAAACACCGGTCACACCTAACGATGCCAGGCTATAACCAACAATCAGAGGCGCCAGCATGGAACCAAAGCGGGAACAGGTTGCCGCCCAAGCCGTTCCGGTAACCCGGATGCTGGTTGGATACAACTCCGGTGTATACGTATATGTGATCCCCCATATGCCGGAGACGAAAAAGCTTGTCACAACCCCTAGCAGTATAACTTGCTCCGAGCTCAGGTTATGCCCCATCGCCCAGCCCAAGATGATGGCCGATACGCCGCTCATCACCAAGTTGAATACCAACAGGTTTTTGCGGCCTAGTTTATCCATCAAATACGCGGACAACACCTGGTTCGGCAAATAAGCCAACTGCATGATAAACACATATAAATAGGATTTTACCATTGTGTGGCCGGCTTTCACCAGCAAGGTCGGCATCCAGGCAAACAGGCCATAATAGCCGAACATCCCCAAAAACCATAAGATCCACAACATAACGGTCCGCTTCAAATACGCCGGCGAGAACAAGGCGCTGACCGGTTCGTTTTTGATCTCCGGAATTTTGGCGATATCTTCTTCCGTCAGCGGAGGTACCGTTTTTGTTTTGGCCACCCGTTGTTCAATATCTTCCACAATCGCCTGCGCTTCCGCCTGTCGGCCGTGCAATACCAGCCAGCGCGGTGATTCCGGCAAATGACGGCGGACTACCCATACATAAAAAGCCGGCAAGGCTCCTGCCACAAACGCCCATCGCCAACCCACCGTCGGAATGACAAAAAAGGCAATAGCGGCAGCCGACAGCCAGCCAACGGCCCAGAAACAGTTGAGCAGGCCCTGCACTTTCCCCCGGTCCCGCGACGGAACAAATTCGCCCAGGAGCGACGTCACTACCGGCGTTTCTCCGCCCAATCCAACCCCTACCAGAAACCGGAAAAACACGAGAGAATAAAAGTCCCAAGCCACAGCACACGACAGCGAACAAACCGAGAAAATCAACATCGTCCATTGGAATACCGCTTTACGCCCGAACCGGTCCGCTGCCGGACCTGAGAAAAACGCCCCGACAATCATTCCCACCATACCGGAACTTAAGACAATTCCAACTTGCGCCGCCGACAAGTCCCATGCTTTTACGAGCGCCGTAACAACAAAAGTGACCAACCCCACGTCAAACGCATCAAATGCCCAGGCACAGCCATTAATCCCTAAAAACCGGTAATGAAGCGGCGCTAATGGTAATCTGTCTAATCTTGCAATAATCTTTTTTACTTCCAATGGCGTAGCTGTGTTTTGCGTATCTTGCATAGTTGACATTAATACGAACCCTCCTCCCGAAATAGAAGCGCGTTCATTCTGATCAACCAGGCCCCCCTTGTCTTTCGTACCACCTCTTTTGTCTGGATTTGCCGTTGATCTCTTGTTTTGCTAATTATATATGCATATCTCATGCCAAATTCAAAAACGATCTTTGGTTCACAAGCAAACCTTTTACTTCCTCTGCAAAAGCACGCATTATGCCTTGTTTTGCAGTTTTTTCCCCCGCCAGCCCTTTGGTTTGGTTGCAAAAAACACCCCCGCGCCGAAAAACCCTTTCAAATGCGAAAAGCGTCTTTTCAGGTTTGAAAAGACGCTTTGTGTATATCCGTTTAATTTCTAGCTGCGTTCTGCTCCGAATGGTCCAGCAAACCATGTTCCTTCATTTTACGCCATAATGTCGTAATACTGAGTCCCAGGCGCTTTGCCGCCCGTTTCCGGTTATTCTTTTCCTCCGTTAACACGTTGACAATGATCCCTTTTTCCACTTCCCGCAAAGTTGCCTCGAGATCAAACGACATCAACGGTTGTACAATTTGGGGCGTAAAATGGGCCGAATGAAACTGGGAAGGAAGATGGCTGACCGTCAACGTGTGGTCATTCACCGACACAAAATTGAACCCGCTCTCAATGCAGTTTTGCAGTTCGCGGACATTTCCCGGCCAAGAATAGCTCTTGAGCACCTCCATGGCTTGCGGCGACACGTCCACGATAAACTTGCCTAATATCCGATTGTATTTTTGGACAAAAAAATCGGCCAAATACGGAATATCATCGACCCGTTCCCGCAATGGCGGGACATTCAATTCCACGACGTTCAAGCGGTAAAACAG
>JAGFXW010000048.1 GCA_017861495.1 Bacillota bacterium | reverse complement strand
GATTTTTCCGATTACTCCTTCGTCTGTAATGGCAGAACTGGTTGACGAGTGGTCAGCCCATGGACGTCTAAATGTTTTTGGCAATAAGGTGATGGTGCGAGAGATGCAGTCTGAGGGAGGAGCTTCCGGCGCCATGCACGGCAGCCTTTCCACCGGCGCGCTTTCTACGACGTATACGGCATCGCAGGGCCTGCTGTTGATGCTGCCTGTAATGTACCGCATTGCCGGGGAGCTTCTTCCGGGTGTGTTTCATGTTAGTGCACGTGCTTTGGCAACCAATGCCTGGAGTATTTTCGGCGATCACCAGGACGTAATGTCGGTCCGGCAGACAGGCTGTCTTTTGCTGGGTGCAAAAAATCGAAGTGCTTGAATATGACGAACTGGCTTCCTTGATCGATAAAGAGGCGCTGAAAAAATTCCGGGATGATGCCCTCAACCCGGATCATCCTGTTTTGCACGGCTGCACAGAAAATCCGGATATCTTTTTCCAGACGCGGGAAGCGGTAAATAAGTTTTATCTGCCGGTGCCGGATGTCGTCCAATCGTATATGGATGATATCAATAAATTGACGGGACGCACCTACCAGTTGTTTAATTACTATGGTTCAACTACGGCGGAAGATGTCATAGTGGCTATGGGGTCCAGTTGTTCCGTCATCAGGGAAACAATCGAGTACCAGAATGCACATGGCGGCAATTATGGCCTGCTGGAAGTCCACCTGTATCGTCCTTTCTCGAATAAACACCTGTTGGAGGCGATACCCAAGTCCGTAAAACGGATTGCGGTGCTGGACCGTACAAAAGAACCGGGAGCCTCCGGCGAACCATTATATTTGGATGTGCGTTCCGCTTTCTATGGCAGGGAGAACGCCCCGCTTATTGTTGGTGGACGTTATGGCATTGGTTCTAAGGACTTTACACCTGCGCATGTCATGGCAGTTTATAAGAATTTGGCCATGAATAAACCGGCTGATGGGTTCACGGTTGGTATCCACGATGATGTCACGTTCTTATCGCTGCCGCCTTACCTGGAAGAATTTGATTCCGCTCCGGAAGGGACAACGGCTTGCAAATTCTGGGGACTGGGTTCTGACGGCACTGTCAGCGCAAATAAATCAGCGATCAAGATTATCGGTGACCATACCAATTTATATACCCAAGCCTATTTTGCCTATGACTCGAAAAAGTCCGGCGGCTTGACCGTATCCCATCTCCGCTTCGGGAAAAAACCAATCCAGTCTTCTTATTTGATCAATCGGGCTGATTTTGTGGCGTGTCATAACCAGTCGTATGTCCATACCTACGATCTTTTGGAAGACATCAAACCAGGGGGTCGCTTCCTGCTGAATTGCGTTTGGAACCAGGAAGAGTTCCAGGAACAGCTGCCGGCCGCGTTAAAGCGGACAATTGCGGAAAAAAGTGTGGAATTTTATATTATCAACGCAGTTAAAATTGCCCAGGACGTGGGGTTGGGCGGACGAATTAACATGGTTATGCAAGCGGCGTTCTTCCAACTGGCAAAGATTCTTCCGGTAGAAGAAGCCGTGGCATACCTCAAGAGTTCTGTAGAGAAAAGCTATGGCAAGCGGGGCATGGATGTCGTGGAAATGAACTGGCAGGCCATTGATGCGGGCATCGCCAATATTGTTCGCGTAGACGTTCCTGTTTCTTGGCGTACTGCCGTTGACGCGCCTGCAGTCAAAAAAGGGGAGCCGGTTCCTGATTTCATCGAAAAATTCATGTTCCCCGTTACGCGCCAACAAGGGGACAAGCTGCCGGTGAGTATTTTCAACGGCAGAGAAAATGGCTCTTTCCCCATGGGAACCAGCCAGTATGAAAAACGGGGCATCTCTTTGGAAGTACCTTTTTGGAAAGTAGATAAATGCATCCAATGCAACCAGTGCTCGTTTGTTTGCCCCCATGCTGTATTGCGACCGAAGTTATTGTCGGAAGAGCAGACCTCGGCTGCACCGGCCGGTATATCCGTAAAAAAAGCGATTGGTTTTGAAAACAAAAATTACACCATGGCGATCTCTGCGTTGGACTGCACCGGTTGCGGTAACTGTATTGCTGTTTGTCCGGTAAAGGGTAAAGCGTTGGAAATGGTATCCCTGTCGGAATACCGGGATGGTATGGAAAAAAATTGGGAATATCTGAAACACATAGAAGTGGAAGATTTGCCGCAGTCACAAAGAACCACGCTGAAGGGCAGTCAGTTCCTTCAGCCGTTTTTGGAGTTTTCGGGCGCTTGTGCCGGTTGCGGAGAAACTCCCTATGCAAAATTGATTACCCAACTGTACGGTGACCGCATGATTTTAGCGAATACGGCAGGATGCGTTGTTGTTTGGGGTAATTCCTCGCCTTCAACCGCCTATACCGTTAACAGTAAAGGCCATGGGCCCGGCTGGGGATATTCCCTCTTCGAAAATGAAGCTGAGTTTGCTTTGGGCCTCTATATGGGATCAAAAGCAGTTCGGAACAACCTGGCTAATATGGTCAGAAATGTATTGCACAATGACTTGCCCACCCAAGTGTCGGATGCCCTCAAAGCTTGGCTGGAAGGGATGGATCGGTCTGAGGAGACCCGGGAGCGGGCGGCGGCGCTTGAAGAAGCGTTAAAGCCGTTTAGCGCCGATCCTACTTTAGCAGCTATTTACGAACGAAAAGACTATTTTGTCCTGCCTTCCTATTGGGCGTTTGGCGGTGATGGATGGGCCTACGATATCGGTTTTGGCGGATTGGACCATGTTTTGGCTTCCGGTGAGAACATCAATATCTTTGTTTTGGATACGGAAGTATATTCCAATACGGGCGGTCAATCCTCGAAATCTACTCCGGCGGCTGCAGTTGCCAAGTTTGCGGCTTCCGGCAAGGAAACAAAGAAGAAGGATCTTGGCCGGATGGCGATGAGTTATGGTTATGTATATGTTGCCCAGGTTTGTATGGGCGCCGATCGCAACCAGACCCTGAAGGCCATTGCCGAGGCCGAAGCGTATAATGGACCATCCCTCATCATCGGGTATGCCCCGTGCATCAACCACGGCATCAAGGCGGGTATGGGCAGCGCCCAACTTCAGCAGAAAAGGGCTGTAGAAGCCGGTTATTGGGCGCTTTATCGCTATAACCCTGACCGTGAGAAGTTAGGTGAGAATCCCTTCGTTTTAGACTCGAAGGAGCCAACGGCAGACTTTAAAGAATACCTGCTCAGTGAAACCCGTTTTGCTTCTCTGGCCCAGGATTATCCCGAACAGGCGGAAAAACTATATAAAAAGGCGGAACAGGATGCCATGGACCGCAACCGCTATTACAAATATTTGAGCGAGAACAAGATTTAACGCAAACAATACAAAACCTCTATTATCCGGTGATCAGGCCCGATAACGGAGGTTTTGTATTGCAGAAACGGTACCATGTTTTGAGTTATAGTAACGAACCGGGTTGAAAATAAAATGAAGAGGTTGGCGCATTGCGTATCTTATTTATTGGGGGTGCAGATTGTGATCATCGTCGGTATTGCGGGGGGATCGGGAGCAGGGAAAACAACAGTGGCCCGCACGATTGCGGAACGGTTCGGCCAAGAAAATGTTGCCTACCTATCACAAGATTGGTACTACATGGACCGCTCGCACATGACGCTTGAAGAACGGGAAAAAGAAAACCTGGACCACCCGAATGCATTTGACAGTCAATTGCTAATAGCCCATTTAAACCAATTGCGGCAGGGATTGCCGATCGAAGTTCCGTCCTATGATTACAGCATTCATAGCCGCACGGATAAAACTACACCGCTGTCGCCTAAATCGGTAGCAATTTTAGAAGGGATCCTTGTCTTGGCAATTCCTGAACTATGCTCCATATTAGATTTTAAGATCTTCGTCGATGCCGACCCTGACGTTCGTTTGATACGCCGTATCGAAAGGGATATCAAAGAGCGTGGCAGCACGTTCGAGAATACAATCAAGCGCTATCTGTCTACTGTAAAGCCAATGCATGACGCGTTTGTCGAACCTTCGAAACGTTATGCTGATATCATTGTGCCGCGAGGCGGGCAAAATGAAATTGCCACAGATCTGTTGGGCAATTTGGTCGAACATTATGCCCTTCGCAGATAGTGTGTTGATCGTAGGGCAAAAATACAAAATTAACGCGTAATGTCTATTGTTGCGGGAGGATTCTATGAAGAATTTATTTGATGCTACGGTAATCAACAATATGAAATTGAAAAACCGTTTTGTCAGGAGCGCTACATGGGAAAACATGGCAGATGAAAAGGGGCATATCACAGAACGCTTATTCAATGTATACCGTGCATTAGCCGAAGGAGAAGTTGGTCTTATTATCACCAGCTATGCTTTCGTCAGTAGGGAGGAACAGCCAAATCCGGGGATGATCGGCGCCTGTGACGATTCTTTTATAGAGGATTATCGCCGGTTAACAGCTATGGTACATTCGTATGGAAGCAGCATTGTACTACAACTGGCATATGGCGGATCTGCGACTACCTTTAAACCGGAACAACGTGTGATTTGGGGTCCGTCTGCAGTTCCGGAAATTGGAACCGGTGTGGTTCCGAAAGAAATGAGCAAGGACGATATTCGAAAACTAGTAACGGAATTTGCCGATGCAGCGTATCGAGCCAAACAAGGTGGGTTTGACGGCGTCGAAATCCATGCTGCCCATGGCTATTTAATGAGCCAGTGGCTAAGTCCGTTACACAATAAACGGCAGGACGAATATGGCGGTCCGATTGAAAACCGGGCACGGATCATTATGGAGGTCTACGAGGCAATCCGCAAGCGGGTCGGCCGGGATTATGCGGTGTTGATTAAAATTAATTCGGAGGATTTTGTTCCTGGCGGTATGGAGTTTAGTGATTGTTTATACGTCTGTACCGAGTTAGCGAAAAGAGGCATCGATGCAATTGAGGTGAGCGGTGGGATCCGGGCGGCAAAAGAATTATGCAATTTTCGGCCGAATATCGATTCAGCCGAAAAGGAAGCTTATTTTAAACGCTATGCCGTACAAGTGGCGGAAAAAACCAACGTGCCGGTTATTTTAATTGGCGGCGTAAGGACTTTTGAGGTGGTTAGCGCTATTTTGGCGGAAACGCCGATTGAATATGTTGCGATGTCCAGGCCGCTGTTGGCGAATCCGTATTTAATCAAGCAATGGAAAAATGGCGATACATCGCCGTCTAAATGCATTTATTGCAATCAATGCCGTTCCCCGCAAGGCAATGTATGTGTGTTAAATCGTCGTTAAGCGCATCAACTATGGATATTGTGTTACAATATTGTTGGAAGCGTAATTAGAATTCTGCCCATGATGATAATCAAAAGATCCCTGTAATCTCTTGACGGAGGATGCAGGGCTTCTTGTTAAAAGGGGTGAAAATATGGAAGAAAAAATTAATGCTATTTTAATCAGCGCGGCTGATGATGTTGCTACGTCCATCGTCGAGTTGAACAAGGGCGATATCGGCAAATATCTAAAAAATGACGAAAAAGTCAGAGTCGACATCACCGAAGCGATCCCTAAATTCCATAAGTTTGCCGTCAGGGATATAGCCAAAAATGAATATGTTCATAAATATGGTGAAGTGATCGGTGTGGCTACGCAAGATATTTGCAAGGGGAGTTATGTGCATGAACACAATATTGCCAGCCCGATTTCCGGTACACTTGAAAACTAGGAGGGGTCGATCGTGAATTTTTATGGATATCGAAGGCCGGATGGCTTGATCGGCATTCGCAACCATGTTCTGATATTGCCTACTGTTGGTTGTGCAAATGAGACCTGCCGTATTATCGCCGGATTAGTCAATGGAGCAGTGAGTTTCGTGAATCAAGGCGGCTGCGGCGAAGTGGAAGGGAATAAAAAACTAACCCAGGATGTCTTAGCGGGGTTAGCTGCCAATCCTAACGTGTATGGGACTATTTTAGTCGGTTTGGGTTGTGAACCGAATTGTGTCGGCGACATGGCCGAGATCATCCGGGCAAAAACCAATAAACCGCTGCAGTCCCTAGTGATACAAGATGAAGGCGGTACGGTGAACACAATCAGCAAAGCACTCAAACTGGCGCAGGAAATGGTTGTTGCGGCCTCGGCATGCAGGCAAGAGAAGTTTCCTATGACGGAACTTATGCTGGGGATCGAGTGCGGCGGATCGGATGCAACTTCCGGCTTGATTGCAAACCCGGTTATGGGTTGTGTGAGCGACCGGTTGGTAGATCTGGGCGGAACGACGATGTTCAGCGAGACGCCGGAAATTATCGGTGCGGAACACATCCTTGCCCGGCGGGGGGCAACACCGGAAGTGCAGCAAAAAATATTGGATATCTGCGTCAAACTGGAAGAGGATTTGCGGAAGGTGAACCAGAGTGTACGGTCGGGGCAGCCTTCACCGGGTAACAAGGCAGGCGGGATTACAACGCTCGAAGAAAAGTCGCTGGGCTGTATTCATAAAGGCGGCACCAAGCCTGTTATGGAGGTTGTTGAATGTGCCCACCGCCCAAGCAAAAAAGGGCTGATTTATATGGATACTCCCGGCTACGATATGTTGTCCGTGACGGCGAAAGTAGCCGCAGGTTGCCAGTTGATCGTATTTACTACCGGCAGGGGAAATCCGATCGGCAACCCGATCGTCCCGGTACTTAAGGTGACGGCGAACCATGATTTGTTTCGTAAAATGAATGATAATATGGACATGGATTTCAGCGCCGTTCTTGAGGGAGATAAGACAATGGCGGAAATGGGTGAACAGGTTCTGCAGGAAATAGTGAACATTACCGGTGGAAAGAAGACAAAGACAGAAGTCTTTGGTTTTGGGTATAGCGAAACGGTAGTCCGGCGAATGTGTGATTATATATAATATTTCGCGGATTTATCGGACAAGATTAGGGTATAATCAAGTAGCAACCATAAGAAACAGTAATCATTATTGGGGTGAAACAATGAGTGCAAAAGTTTACTTGTTTAGATTGGCCAATAATGTATCTGCCGTTCAGCAAGCGTACGCTTTGCGTAGGTTATATGATGCCGCAGCGGCCGGAACAGTTATTGATGATAAGGGTTTTGTTGCAATTAAATTGCATGTTGGCGAAGGAACCAATGTGACCCGGATTAAGCCGGAATTGATCCGGGAATTGGCAGAAAAAATTAAAATAACCGGCGGAGTACCTTTTTTGACGGAAACGTCCACCTTATATAAAGGCGAACGGCATAATGCTGTTCAACATCTTATGCAGGCGTATCGTCAAGGCTTCAGTGTTGAAAATGTTGGCGTACCATTTATTATGGCTGACGGCCTTCTTGGCAATACCGAATACGAAGTTGCCGTTCCCGGTGAAGTGCACCAGACTGTCAATATCGCAAAAGAAGTCAAAAGCGCGGATGTTCTCTTTGTGGTTTCCCACGCAACGGGTTGCATTTCCACTGGTTTGGCAGCCTGTATTAAAAATCTTGGAATGGGACTGGCAAGCCGTAAGGGAAAAAGACGGCAACACTCGGCTGTATTGCCGGTCATTGACGCCGCGTTGTGCGTCAATTGCCATAAGTGCAGTAAATGGTGTCCCGCCGATGCGATTGCCGAACAAAGCGGCAAAGCATGTATTGTAGCAGAAAAATGTATTGGCTGCGGAGAATGCATAGCAACCTGTCGGTTTGATGCGGTGAAATACGATTTTGGTGCCGATCAGGGATATCTTCAAAAAAGCATGGCTGAACATGCTTATGGAGCAGTTATTGACAAACCAGGGAAATGTTTTTATTTTAACGTTTTAACCGATATGACTCAGCACTGCGATTGTCTTGTCAAATGTCCTGATGAAAAATTCATTCCGGATTTGGGTATATTGGCGTCTGTTGACCCGGTCGCCATTGATCAGGCTACGGAGGATTTAACAGCTGCAGCGTACGGCAATACCTTGGGAAAATTGGCTTTTCCGGAAAAAAACAGCGCAATTCAACTGGAACATGCGGAAAAAATAGGCATGGGTTCACGAAACTATGAATTGATTGAGATCATCGAAAAATGAATAATTGACTGAATTTTAAGACTTATTTGCAGGAACTGTTTACTGTCTATTGAATATGTTCATTATAGTACTCTTTCTTGGGAAAGAGAGCGCTTAAAAATTGTCGGGAGTGGCGGAAATGAACACAAAGGATCATGAAAGAACATTGTTGGAAAACCTTTTTGTTCGCTACAAAAGGACCGGCGAAGGAGCCAAGGGCAAAACGGTTATTGAAGCTGAAGAAAAGGTAAAAACATTGTTGGAATCCTTGCCGCTGGAACAGGCAAAAGAGCTGAGAATGGCTGCAGTCAAATGGGTTGACGCAGCGGAACGGGAGATGTATCAATGCGGACTCCGCGATGGTTTTGCGCTGAGTGGGATTATACATCCAAAAGTAGAGGATATGGAAGAGTCCGAAGATGAGGAAGATGAAGAGTGATTTCGGACCGAATGTCAACTGGCAGATTGGCTTTCATCAGATTACAATCATGCGACAAATAGGATGAGGAGTGATGAAGATGGAACTGATCCAGGTAAACCAGGAAAAATGCATAAAATGCGGGATTTGTGGAAAAGTTTGTCCTATCGGTATCATCCAACTAAAGACGGAATGGCCGGAGGCGGTAGATCCTGAGAGCTGTATTGCTTGTGGGCATTGTGTTGTTTCCTGTCCTCATGAAGCGCTGGATAATGTGCGGTCACCGTTGGCCCAGCAAACTCCGTTGACAGATACTATGGGCATAGAGAACGAAAAGGCTTACCAATTTTTGCGCAGCAGAAGGTCAATTCGCAATTATGAAAAGAAACCGGTGCCAAGAGAAAAATTGATGCAACTGATGGATATTGCCCGGTTCGCACCTACGGCCAGCAATTTTCAGAGTATATCTTATGTAATCGTTGAAGATCCGCAAATTCTGCAGGGCATTACCAACTTGGTCAATGACTGGATGAAGGAGCAATCGCAGGCTGGTTCTTATTGGGCCAAACGGTATGAGGGCGTTTTAAAGCGGTTTCAAGGCAGCGGGACGGACACCGTCTTGCGGAACGCGCCTTGCCTGATCATCGCCACTGCGCCGAAAGGCCTTGAAAACGGGCGGGACAACGCAAAATCGTCCTTGACCTATGTGGAGTTGTACGCACCAACGCTGGGTTTGGGAACTTGTTGGGCGGGGCTTTTGCAAATGTGCGCATTTTCCGGTTACAAACCTTTGCTGGAACTGTTGAGTTTACCGGAAGACAGGGAGTTTAGCGGCGCCATCATCGCCGGCTATCCCCAATACCGCTACAATAAACTTGTGGACAGAAACCCACTCCAGATTGAGTTCAAGTAAGGTTGGAAGTGCTATTTTTCAATTAAGAGGATGATTGAATATACAAGAAGTCGCCTAGGCATAGACTACATTATTTGTTGGTAATCAAAGCCAATGAAGGTGTAGTTTATGGATTAGGCGAATTTTTTATGAAAACATTGTATTGTTGGCAACGTTAGAATATAAGATGCGGTGGAGGTAAAAGGGAAGAGATGAAGAAAATTGTTTTTTATATTTCAGGTTTTGGCTATGGACATTTGACGCGTTCGATAGCATTAATACAGGAGCTGTTTCGGCAGCAGCCTGACATTTCTATTACGGTGAAGTGCCATTCGCAGCATATGTTGTGGGCTAAGTCATTGGCAGGGCAGTTTCCATCTCTTATGGTTCAGCCTTTCGATATAGGTTTTCAACTGGTTTCCAATGCTAAAACCGGTAAAGTGGATTTCACTGCAACACTCCGGAACGTGAATTCGTGGCTGGATAGGTTGGAAGAAGCCGCAGCGAGAGAACTGGCGGCGGTAAAGAAGTGTGATTACTCGCTTGTGTTGTCTGATATTGTCCCAGAAGCGTTTTTTGTGGGGGCGGAATTGGGAATTCCGGCCGTTGGAATTTCGAATTTTACCTGGTATGAACTTTGTCGTGAATATGTCGGGGCAAACCGGGTTGCACCCTTGAAGACGATGTATCAAAAGGCAACCGTATTTTTCGAATATCCGCTGTCAACCGGAGAAGAAATACCGATTTCCAATAGACGGACTGTTGGATTGGTTTCGCGGTTTCAGGATCAGCACAAAGCGTTGGAAATTCGCAAAAAATATAAACGCCCCGGCCGTCTGCTTTTATTTCTAAGTATCGGCGGAGCATTGAACATGAAAAATCTATCTTTGCCACAGGAATTCGATTATGTATACACCCGGGGGATTGATTTGGCGGCAGCAGGGAACGCGGCCTTGATTCCGGACGATACGTTAGATACGCAAAATTACTTGGCGGCTTGTGACGGCGTTATCACCAAATGTGGTTGGTCGACAGTGTCTGAGGCATTGATTGCGGAAAAACCGATCTATTTGCTGGCGTCACAGTTTGAGTGGCTGGAAGAAAAGTACATGCTGAAAGAACTGGCCGGGCTTGGCATTTCCCGGGTAATTACTCCCGCGGAACGAGATTTTATAAGGAAAGACTTATTTCAGGATATTGAATCCCTTCACTGCGGATATATGCATTTGCCGGAGCGATATCATAACCAGATCCGTGAAATCGCCGCTATGGTACTGCAATATTAAATTTCAAATTTAACGTCTGCTTCGTATATACTTTTTATTTTGGACAAGATATTTATTATCCCCATTGTGGGAGGTTCTAACCTTGCGCTGTCGAAGTAGATTGTACGATCGGTTGTTTGAAAAACGAATTACAGGATGAATAATCATGAAAAATGTTACCGGCGGTTATCGTAAAAGAGAGCGAGGTATTCGGAAACATTACAGTAAGGAGTTGAAAACGTATGCTTCCTGGTTTTTTTCTCAGATTGCTGGTATGTGCGATTTTGGGCATCCTTTGTATGGGCTTCAGCGTGAATGTCGTTACGGCTGAAACAAGGACACTATCCAAGGATACTAAATTATATCCCCAGGGATGGACTGTTGGTGATCGTATTGAATTCAAGGACAATACTTCGGTCACCTTGAATGAACTGGGAGAAGTTGTGACGGGGACTTTAATGAGCGATACCTATCTCCGGCCATGCGGCTGGGACCGGGTAATCGGCGATTACTATCACTCGACTGCGTATACGACGGATATCGGATTGTCGTTTCACCGTTATTATCCTCCCTTCATTGAAAGAGCGTACAATGTAGTTATTCCTAGTTATGGACATCTGAACTACAAAGGGGGAACCCCTGTAACATTCAACGAAAAGGGGTATGTAATTTCCGGTACAATCGAGGATAAAGCAACAATACAAGTGGTGAAAGACCGCTATGGTTATGTAATGTTTAAAGCGGAAACGGTTCTCGTATTTTATGAATCGGGTGCGATATTGTCCGGGGTGTTGGATGCTGATACATCTTTGCGTCCGACAGGATGGCGTAAGCTGATGGCGGCAGGCGATAATGCCGGCTTCCTCAAATTTAGTGCGAAAAAACCGGTCCAGTTTCAAGAAAACGGTGAAGTGGTTTCTGGTACCGTAAAGGAATCTGTCACCTTGTTGTCTGTAGATGGAACGACAACCCTTTTTCCTGCCGGCTCTGCTGTAACTTTCAGTGATGCAGGAGCATTTTCTGCCAGTGTCAATTAATTCGTCAACTCATTGGTTTCACATTCTGCCTGTTTTTATTTGCATTAAGACAACCCGGTTTATTTTGCGATTGTTTTCTAAATATACTGCACTTGTTGATATTCGTATTGTTTGGCGAATATCGACAGGTGCAGTTTGACATTCTGTAAAATTGTTTTGCATACAATATTATGATTGTGTGCAAAATGAGGCGATGTTATAATTGTTTACAACGAAACGAAGAATTTGGTGATATCATTCTGCGAATTGTAACTCCATATTGGGGAATACATACCCACAGGAGACAGGCGATTTCGATGGAGTTCTATTTTTGAAGGCACAGGAAACTCCGCTTGAAGCAAGTCTATATTTAGCGAAAGATGAGGTTGCGGACATGAATAGTAGAGAAGCTGTATCGGAGACGGATTACGTTGTAACAGACCGTGATTTTTGGCAGGGAGTCATCAGCAGCG
>JAGFXW010000205.1 GCA_017861495.1 Bacillota bacterium | reverse complement strand
ATTGAAAACACTGTATATGCCCGTAGCGAAAAAATCCATTGTATTTCAGAGTATACACGGGTTCGGATTACCGCGCACGAAGCATTGGCTTCCAAGATTCGCATTGTGCCTGACTGGATCGACACGGATCGATTCGTTTTGCCGGGAGATCGCGCACTTGTTCGCGCGAAATTTGAGCTGGATACTGATGATTTTGTCATTTATACATTGCGTGGGTTGCAGGCGCGAATGGGTCTGGGCAATTTGATTCAAGCTTTTGCGTTGTTGCAAAAGCGCGTTTCCCGGGCTAAACTGATTATTGGCGGTAAGGGCCCCTTGCGAAACGAGTTGGAACAAATGGCGACAGACTTGGGACTGGTGAACTCGGTAACTTTCCTGGGGTATGTGCCTGATGAAGAAGTTGTAGGAAGATATCAAGCCGCAGATGTCGTTATTATGCCGTCTCTTGATGGGGAGGGCTTTGGATTGCCTGTTATTGAATCCATGGCCTGCGGGACTCCTGTTTTAGCCACGCCAGTGTGCGCTTTGCCGGAAGTTTTGCGGGGGAAACCAGAACGGCTATTTGCCGGTATTCGCCCGGAAGATATAGCTGCGGGAATCGAGGCGTACCATCGGCAATGGCAAGCAGGCGGAATCGATGCCTGTGCGGAAAGAAACTATGTTCTTGAACATTATTCAGAACAAGACATTCTTACATTAATTCTGGATGATTATGGAGTCTAGCTGAGAATGGGAGCGTATTCATGAAAGCGTTCAGACTGCTGAATAAATGGGTTAAGATGTTGACCGGAAAAAGCAATTTGCACGTTGCCCAAGACGAAGGCAAGAGCTATTCAAAAGAGAATGTGAAGGGGTATTACAATAATTTAACGGAGAAAGTATTGAATCCAAGCGTATTATTGGACGAAACCGGCCTTGTATACAATGTCACCAATGAAGGGAAAAAGATATATTTTCCCATCGCCATATTTCAATATGGATTGGGTGCATACGACCTAAGCATTATGACGGGCGACGCCAAATACAAAAACCTTTTTATGCGAACTGTTGACTGGGCATTGACCCATCAGGAAACAAATGGAGCTTGGGATGCTTTTTCGATTGTAAAAATAAAACCACCTTACTCGGCGATGGCGCAGGGAGAAGGTGCCTCTTTACTCGTACGGGCGTACATTGAAACTCATGATGTGAAATATTTGCAAGCAGCAAAGAACGCTGTTGATTTTATGTGCCTCCCACAATATAGTAATGAAAAAATGTGGTGTAAAGAATATATTGAAAAGCCGGTTGTTTTAAATGGCTGGATATTTTCAATCTGGGGACTTTACGATTATTGCAAAGCAAGTAAAGATGAGAAATACAAGCAGCTACTGGACAAAGCAATATATACGATGGCAAGCGATATAAAGTTGTTTGATTGCAAATATTGGTCAAAATATGATATGGGGCATAAGCTGACGAGTCCTTTTTATCATTGTTTACACATCGCACAGTTGCGGGTCATGCATGAATTATTTGGTTGCGATGCTTTTGGGGAATATGCGGATAAATGGGAACGGTATCAGCAGAATAAGATCTATTTTTGTCTGGCATTTATCGTAAAGGTTTACCAAAAAATATCGGAGAAGAAAACGGCTGAAGTTATTATCGTGGGTTAGCAGGGAAAAGTTGGACGTTGGTGCTTGAATGTTACGAGAGTGATTGGGGGAAATAGCTATGAATAATATTTGTGTTTTGGGATTAGGGTATATCGGACTTCCAACGGCGAGCATAATGGCTACCAATGGTTTTCAAGTTGTTGGCGTAGACGTTGATCCCAAGATTGTTGATGTAATCAATAAAGGGAAGATTCATATTAACGAGCCCGGACTGAAAACCGTTGTATATGCGGCGGTCCAATCAGGCAATATGCGTGCGAAACTGGCGCCTGAAGAAGCCGATGTGTTTATTATTGCGGTTCCAACCCCGATTAATGATGACAAGACCGCGAATTTGACGTACGTCGTTCAAGCGGCGGAATCCATACTGCCTTTTCTGCGCAAAGGCAATCTGGTAATTTTGGAGTCTACTTGTCCGCCCCGTACCACGGAAGATGTGCTGGTTCCCATCTTGGGGAAAAGCGGCCTTGAAATCGGCGAAGAGCTTTTTCTGGCGCATTGTCCGGAGCGGGTATTGCCGGGGAATATTTTACACGAATTTGTTAGTAACGACCGTATTATTGGCGGCATCAACGCCAAATCTTCCGACAAAGCCAGGGAAATCTATGAAAAAGTTGTGCAGGGAAACCTGATCCTGACGGATGCCACATCGGCGGAAATGGCGAAATTGATGGAAAATACTTTCCGCGATGTAAATATTGCGTTGGCCAACGAGGTTTGTCAAATCGCTTACGACTTGAAATTGGACGCTCTCGAGGTCATTAAGATGGCCAACATGCATCCGCGCGTAAACTTGCACCAACCGGGTCCTGGAGTCGGAGGACATTGTTTGGCGGTTGATCCGTGGTTTATCGTTGAAAAATCAAAAAAGGCGAATTTGATTCGGTTGAGCCGGGAGATTAATGATGCGATGCCGCATTTCGTCGCTGATTTGGTAATGAAAATGCTGGATCAAGTTGTTGACCCCAAGGTTACAGTATTGGGAGTTTCGTATAAAGGAAATGTTGATGATACCAGAGAAAGCCCCGCGACTGAAGTCGTACGCGAACTGAAAAGACAAAATGTTGGGGTAAGAATCTACGACCCCTATGTGAAGGACTACGAATTTGAATTGTCGAATCTCGAAGAAGCTTTTGCCTCGTCCGACCTGGTGCTGCTGCTAGCAGATCATAAAGAATACCGGTATCTTTCCGCAGATGAACTGGGGATTCTGATGCGGAACAAACAACTGTTCGATACCAGAAATTGTCTCAATCATGCGAAGTGGAAAGAAGCAGGGTTTAGAGTCGAGGTATTGGGCAAAAGCAATTAAAAAAGGCGCGCAAAAGGAGAAATTGACGGTTCTATTTAATCGCAATAATAAATGTTTTTAACGGTATTGGCTGCGGCGATCGTCATCCTTCCGAACGAATTGCATCAGGCAGTCAATCAAATATTTCTATTTCATTGATACTGCCCGTTCCTGTTTATAAGGAACACATACCCGAAGATTTATGGGAAAATCTATCAGAAGGTTATAAATTGCCATCGCAAAAAATAGTAGCTAAAATGCATTTACCGATAATTTTATTTTACAATTAAAAGCCTTTGATGGTAAGCAACCTAGAGTATATGAAACCGTCAATTATTTTTGCCAGATCTCCTGCAAATTATATGATCCTAACGGAAAATCAATATATTTTGATAGTGAGCATTTAACCTTAAGTGGCGCAGCATTTCTGGAGCCTTTATTTAATGATATTTTTGACGAAATGATTCGAAAAAAGATTTAACAAAAGCACTACCAGGGGAGAAAAAATACTCGGAGGAAAAATGTTACCTTTATCTCATATCGGATTTACAACGACAGCGGCGAAAGTACTGGAAAAAGGATTGCGGCTTCGCCGGATCGATTATCGGGCCCTGATTGTTGCTTCGTTATTGCCGGATTTGATTGACAAACCACTCGCCAGTTTATTGGCGGGCAGCTATGAATATGAAAGTCGGTCGTTTGGCCATTCGTTGGCTTTTTTGGGATGCGTTGGTTTGCTGATGGCGATTCTGTGGCTTTGGAACCGAAGTTTATGGGCTCTCCCAATTTTTATTGGGGTATTGTTCCATGATGTTTTGGATGTGATGTGGCTTCATCCGGACGTTTTCTTTTGGCCGATTGCAGGGTGGCAGTTTCCGAAGGCTGTAAATGAGGCGTGGCAGGGATTTGTGCAAATGGGTGGATATAAAATAAAACAATTGGATTTTTTAGATAATATCAGCGTGCTGTTTTTATTGTATTTTTTTATGCGAATAGCACTCGGCGGCAAAATTCTTGATTTTTTTCATAAAGGAAAACTGTGATAATGGCTAAGCAGTGCAATTATTACAGTTAAAATTTATACTTTAGGATAGTATCAAAATAGAGTAAGTTGTTTTATGATTAACTGTGAACAAATATATAGTGATAATAAAGTGCTCCAATGAAGAAACAAAGCTGTGACAATAGGTAACTGTTTTAGAAAAACAAAGGGATTTGCGAACGTTTGTCAAATAACAAAATAATAGTTGAATAATAATAATAGTTGAATAATAATATAGGAAATTCCAAAGGAGTAACAAAAAAAATTGATGTTTTGAATACATTGAGTTTCGTAGACAGTGTGCAGGATTTCGATATAAAATAGAGAAATTTATGAAACATGAATGTTAATCTTTGAAACAGAATAACTTCAGTATGAGTTACAATGTTGAAAATTGTAATATATAATCAAATTTTGGATATATTTATGTTGCTGCAGAGGGGGGAGTCACAATTATTAGAAGATTAGTCGGGTTCATTGTTTTGGTATTATTTTTATTTCATATGGTGTTGCCGGTTCAGGCATTAAATCGCAGTCTTGGGATGGACACACTCGGTTTTGAGAAAGAATTATCGGTAAAGGCTCCGCACTCGTCCCTGACGTTGTCTTTTCCAGTGCCGCGGTTGGCGAGAATCCGTTCAGCCTCTGCGACCATTGCACTGACTCCGGGTCCTCAACTTCACGAGGAAGCTGTTTTTTCCTTTTATCTCAATGATAAATTATTGGAGACCAAGACTGTTAAGGAAATACGATTAAAGAAAAAACTTACGATTAATTTGCCGCTGGCCGGAGAATTTCGAGATACCATCAATCTGCAGATTAAATCCAATATGTTTATTTCAAACGACCTTTGCCGCGACTATTATACTGGCGGTTTGTTTTTTACTGTTAATCAAGATACAAAAGTTGATTTGAATTATGATTTGTTGCCAGTCCGCAGCGTGGCGGATTTTTTTGGCAATTTCCAACAGTCGTTACTGATTATAGTCCCTGCCAGTGCAGGGCTGTCTGAAATGATGCCGGCAGCCTGGACGTATGGGGTATTGAAGAAAAATTATCCTCATATGGATATCCAGATTGTTAAAGCCAACGATTTGGGAAATCGGCCTGCAACGCCGCGGATTTGGGTTGCTGTACGGAATCAGTTGCCGGCCTATTTTAATAAAACGCAACCCGGTATTGCCTTGGCTGACCCAAACACGTTGGTGCTTTCGGCTGGAAGCGCAAGTGAACTGGAGTCTGTAGCAAGACAATTGGCGGATTTGCCGGTTTTTCCGAACAACCCAAATGTTAGCCGGAAAATCGAGGTCAACACAGTTGCGAATTCGGCCGGAAATGTAACGGAAGGGCTTTCTTTTAGCAATCAGGATGTTCAAACCGGCGTTTTGCAGGTATCTTCGGACTTCCTGTTGTATCCGGCGCTTCTGGGAAATGTGCCCGAAAAGATGGGGCTTCATCTTGAAGGTTCAAATATGGTTTCTTTTGAACAGGTTCGACCGGCTCGTCTTGATGTGTTTTTTAACAGTACCTTGGTGCATAGTTCGGTTTTGGATCAATCCGGTCGATTTAGCCGGGATATCGTTCTGCCTGGCGGTATGGAATTGTTGACCAAGAACAACCTTAATGTTCAAGTCAACTATCCAGAAGAACCAGGGCAATGCCAGGTTCGTGGAAAAACTCAATCGGCTCAGATTCTTCCCAATAGTTACCTGTGGGGAGCCGGGCAACGCAAGATGGATCATTTTACATGGTCCAATATTGGCATGTTTTTTGGC
>JAGFXW010000204.1 GCA_017861495.1 Bacillota bacterium | reverse complement strand
GGCGCAGTAGCTACTTTTCGGAAAACTTCTCATATTACCCAAATTGAACATCAACTGCGTAAAGAAATTACGGAACAAAAGTTTCGTTCCCGTTTAACTTTTGCGGATATTTTGGGTGAATCTGCGATGATTAAACAGAAAAAAGATTTGGCAAAAAAATTTGCCGGTTCTGATTTGACTGTTTTTATCAATGGTCCTTCGGGGACCGGCAAAGAATTGTTTGCCCAAGGTATTCATCATGCCGGCAAAAGGGCAGATGGTCCTTTTGTTGCCATCAATTGCGGCGCATTGCCGCCATCCTTGCTGGAAAGTGAATTGTTCGGTTATGCGGAAGGCGCTTTTACCGGCGCGAAACGCAAAGGCCGGGCTGGTTTGTTTGAAATGGCGCACGGCGGCACGATTTTTTTGGACGAAATTGATGCCATGTCGATTGATATGCAAGGACGGTTGCTGCGGGTTTTGCAGGAAAGGGAAGTGCTGCGCATTGGGGCGGAAGGGATTATTCCGGTGGATATCCGTGTGATTGCCGCTTCGAATAAGCCACCGCAAAAATTGCTGCAGGAGGGCATCATCAGGGAAGATCTGTTTTATCGGTTGAATGTGCTGTATCTTGAAGTTCCGCCGCTTTGTATGCGGAAAGAAGACATTCCTTTGTTATGTCGGCATTTTTTGCCGGCAGAAAGCAGAAAAACAGCAGATCCTTTGCTTGAAGAAATCATGCCCTATCTCATGAAGTATTCCTGGCCGGGCAATGTGCGCGAATTATTGAATTTTTCCCAACGGCTATCTTTCTTTTTGGAAGACTATACCCGCGGAAGCAAAGGAATTGATTTATTGAAGAATATTGCGCCGGATTTGTTGCAGCAGACAAATAATGTGCCGAAGCCTAACGACTTGCGGGGGCAAGTAGCGGCCCGGGAAGAAACCATTATTGCCAAAGTGCTGGATCAAAGTACCACGCTGGCGGAAGCCGCGGCCCAATTGGGTATTGGCAAGACAACGCTGTGGCGCAAACTGCAGAAAATAAAAAAACATCAATAAACTACGAGGCCGTTCCACAAATGGAATATAAATTCCGCATGTGGAACGGCCTCGTTTTCGCGTAACAAGAAAAAGACCGAAAAACCGCCATTTTTGCCCTGCAAAAAGATTGGCATGCAATTTGCTATATACATTGTCAGAACGATCCTGATGATCCGTTTTTCAAATGCGGGTAGAAAAATGTGATGTGTTCAGAGTCGAAGGAAAAAACCGATAAAAACAGCTAGAAGGAGAAATAAAGATGACGAACCAAAAAAAAGCACTTGCGGGAATTAAAGTATTGGATATGACGCAATTTCTAGCAGGTCCCTATTGCGGACTGACCCTGGCAGATATGGGAGCAGAGGTCATTAAAATTGAAAACCCCGGAGTTGGCGATTTTGTACGGGTTGCAGTACCCCAAGTCAACGGTGTGAGCATCTATTACGAGAACATGAACCGGGGCAAGAAAAGTGTGACCGTGAATTTGAAAACAAAAGAGGGAAAAGAAATTTTTGCTAAATTGATAGCAGAAGCTGATGTGTTGATTGAGAACAACCGGCCCGGGGTCATGGAGCGGCTTGGCTTCGCCTATAAAGATGCTAAAAAAATCAATCCCGGGATCATTTATTGTTCGATCTCCGGTTTCGGCCAAACCGGACCGTACAGCCAGCGACCGGGTTATGACTTGATCGGCCAGGCGATGTCCGGAGTTATGAGCATTACGGGGGCGGAAGGCCAGATCCCTTTGAAATTCGGAGTGCCAATCGGTGATGTCCTTGGCGGCATGAACGGCGCCATGGGGATTTTGGCTGCTTTATGCTATCGTAAGGAAACGGGCGAAGGTCAGCACATCGATACGGCATTAGTGGATGGATTGGTATCGAGCATGCTCACCAATACGATGGGCTACCTCGTGAACGGCACGATCCCTGGACGCAGCGGCAACCGTTACTTCAATGCCTATCCGTACGATTCGTTCTCGGCGAAAGATGGGGAGTATGTGATTTCCTGCGGCACCGATCCGCACTTCGTAGCCTTGGCCAAAGCCATAGGCAAGCCGGAACTGTTGGAAGACCCGCGGTTTAAAGAGTTCCTTGTCCGTAAGACCAATCCCCACATGGATGAGTTAAAAGTCATCATCGACGAGTGGAGCAGTGACAAGACGGTGGCGGAGTGTGTGGAGACGCTTATGGCGGCAGAAATCCCGGTAGCGCCGATTTATGATGTGAAACAAATGACGGAAGATCCGCATATCCGGGAGGCCCGGGAGATGTTCGTGAATGTGGATCATCCGGTTGCCGGCAAAATCACCATCACCGGCAACCCGATCAAGATGTCTGCAACGCCGACTACCCCGCAAAGCTGCGCTCCGCTGTTAGGCGAGCATAACGAAGAAATTTATGGCAAGCTTGGCTTAGACGGTACTACACTGAAAGAATATAAAGAGAAGAAAATTATCTAAAGACAATGGGAGGACAGTCATGAATTTACCGAAACAAGTGGAAATTGTGGAAGTAGGACCGCGCGATGGGTTCCAGAATATTAAAGAATGGATTCCGACGGAAACAAAACTAGAAATCATCGATAACTTGATTGCCTGTGGGTTTAAGAAAATGGAAGTCACCGCTTTTGTTCATCCGAAAGCCGTCCCGCAGATGGCGGATGCCAAAGAGATTATGACGACGCTGAAAGGAAAGTATAGCGGTGTGAAATTCACTGCCTTGGCACCTAATTTGCGTGGTGTAACCAATGCCATAGAAGCTGGTGCGGACGAGGTAGCGTATATTATATCGGCTAGCGAACGGCATAATTTCGAGAATACGAAACAAACCATTGATCAATCTTTGCAAGGGTTGAAGGAAGTCTGCAGCATAGCCGGCAATACACAGGTTTGCCTGGCTATTCCGACCAGTTTTATTTGTCCCTGGACGGGAAGAGTACCAGTGGAGAACGTGGTAAAAATTATTGAATTTGGCCTTTCGGCAGGGGTCAGCGAAATCGGCATTGGCGATACGATTGGTTCGGCGAATCCGCTCCAGGTGAAGGAATTATGCGACGTTTTGCGAAAGGAATTCCCAACATTAGATGTGATTATGCATTTGCATGATACGAGGGGAATGGGGTTGGCAAACATCATTGCTTCCCTGGATGCCGGTGTAACCCGGTTTGAGACGTCAATCGGCGGCTTAGGCGGTTGTCCGTTTGCGCCAGGCGCTGCCGGAAATATCGCCACGGAAGATTTGGTGAATATGTTGGACGGAATGGGCATCTTCAGTGGAATCGATTTGGACAAAGTAATGAAGGCGACGTATCGGACCCAGGAGTTGCTGCCGGTTCCGATCAGCAGCCATATGGCAAGCGCTATCGCCTGTTCGACGCATTAACGGGTAACGTAACGGTAAGTAATGGCTGAAAATTTGCAGAGATCATCTTAGCGTTATTGCTTTAGGATATCATGATAAAAGTAAAAAGAACGGAGGGAAAACAACTATGTCACAACCGACAACAGCCCAAGCTCCGGCCAAATCAGGCAAAAAATCGTCTTTCCGCTGGATTGTATTAGGTCTTATTTTCGTCATCTATACCATTGCCACCGCTGACCGGGCCAATATCGGCATCGCCATGCCCTATCTGCGGAAGGAATTCGCCATGAGCAATACAGAGGCCGGCGGTATCATGAGCCTCTTCTTCCTCGGTTATGTTATCGCCATGATTCCTGGAGGGTTTCTGGTCCGCAAACTAGGAGTCAGCAAGATTTTTTCGATCTTCATGATTCTGACCTCCCTGTTCACAGGTTACATCGGGATGGCAGGGTCGATTATGCAACTGAAGATAGCCCGTTTAGGCGTCGGTCTGTCCGAAGGGCCGCTGGCCGTGGGCATGCCCACCACCATCAACAACTGGTTTCCGCCCCGGGAAAAAGGCTTGGCCATGGGTATCTTCATCGCTGCTTCCAAAGTTGGACCGTTAATCGTGCCTATCCTCTGCGCCTGGATTATCCAGACCTGGGACTGGCGGACTATCTTTTACGCGTTTGCTGTTCCTGGCATCATCCTGTCCATCTTCTGGCTGATTATCGTGGCGGATAGTCCTGCGAAAAGCAAGTTCACCAATGCGGCTGAAGTGGACTACATTAATGAAAGAACGCCGCTGGAAGAGAAGAAGAAAGAAGTAAAACCCTACAACATGGTCTGGTTGGACAAGCTGGTTCGGGCGAAAACGCTCGTAAGACTGGATACGCCGAAAAAATTGTTCACCAACTGGAACATGATGGGCAGTGCCTTCGGCTACTTCTTTATGATCGCTATCACTACCACGATGATGTCCTGGATTCCTACCTATCTTGTCACCGTGAAACATTTTGCTATCATGAAAATGGCTTTTGTGGCGGCGGCGCCTTTTGCCGGTACTGTGTTAGGAAACGTAGTGGGAGGCTGGACGGCGGACAATATCCTGGGCAAACGCCGCAAACCGTTGATGATGTTGACGGCCCTCATCACAGCGGTGTCGATG
>JAGFXW010000203.1 GCA_017861495.1 Bacillota bacterium | reverse complement strand
AGCATCGAATTCGCGCTTTACACCTTTCGATATAATGTATTTATTATCCGGCGGCAAATATAATTCCTTGGGAAACAGCGCGCCGGCGGTATCGGCTACACAATGCGACGGCCACAATCCACCATTCACTTTAAAAGACAAATGGTCATGGGAGTGCCAGTCACGGGTAAAATATACCGGCAGCCCTGCTTCAGAGAATACATGGATGTATTGATTGACCGACGGAATGACTTTATCGCCTTCCGGGACCGCTAACGCTCCGCCCGGTAAAAAATCGACTTGCACATCCACAACAAGTAAAGCATCCTTTGCTGTCAGGCAAACCTTCATTTTCCTCCCCCCCTCACTGCATTTTCCTGTTGCCTTTTTAACAAATAACCACACTGTATTCTTCTTTCTTTAAACCGCGCATGGACAGCGGAAGCCGTTGCACGTCCTGCAAAAAAATTTCCCGTATTTCCTTCACAGCGGCTACCGGCCTGACGACTTCACCGTTATCCATATACAACTCGACAAGAGTTTCCCCCTCACACGGATTGCCCATCGGCAGGGTCTCATCCCGAACCATCATCCCGTTTTCATAGGCTCGTACGATTTGCCGCTTGAACGGAAACGTCACCTTGCCCGGACTCGTCTTAAATTTAGGCTGCCCTTCATATTCCGTCAGTTTATAGGCCATATCCAGATAAGGTATGTCGGATGAAGTAATGAAATGGGTTCCCACGCCAAAGGCGTCAATCGGCAATCCATCGCATAACCAACTATCGATCGAATATTCATCAACGCCGCTGCTGATAAATATTTTTGCCTGGCTAAGGCCAGCTTCATTTAAAATTTTTCGTACAGCGACTACTTGACTGGGAATATCGCCGCTGTCAATTCTAACCCCGGTAATCGGCACTCCTTCCCGGGCCATCTTGGCCGCAATATGTGCTCCCACCAACGTATCATAAGTATCAATCAACAACAGCGCGCTTTTCGGAAAAGTTTTGGCAAAAGCGCGAAATGCCTCTTCTTCACTCGAAAAAGCCATCACATACGAGTGGGCCATAGTCCCAAAAACCGGAATTTTAAAGCGCCGTCCCGCCTCAATATCGGAGGTCCCGTCAAAACCGGCTATATAAGCGGCCCTGGCGGCAAAAATACCGGCCAGGGGCATATGGGACCGCCGCAGCCCAAAATCAACCAGCAGTTTCCCCCGTCCCACCAAATAATTTCTTGCCGCCTTGGCAGCGATTAAGGTCTGAAAATGGATCACATTAATCACTAACGTTTCTAAAATTTGCACTTCAGGCAAACTTCCCTCAACCTGGATGAGCGGTTCATTTTGAAATACGATGCGCCCTTCCGGGATCGCATAGAGCTTGCCGTGGAACCGATACTTGCCAAGGTAATCAAGAAACGGTTCACTAAATTTATTGAGACTGCGTAAATACACGATATCTTCTTGGGTAAATTGAAAATTGGCCAAATACTCCACTAACGTTTGCAATCCGCAGGATACCAAAAAATTCCGCTCTTTCGGCAACCGCCGAACAAAAAGACTGAAAACAGCATTGCCGGTTTTACGATGTTCCAAATAACTTTGCGCCATCGTCAATTCATACAAGTCCGTAAATAACGCAGTACTCATATCGCAACCCCCTTTATGCTAAACAGTTTTGCCAAGCTAACAAGGATTACCCTGCCACATATGGGCAAGCCAACAGCAATTCCTCTAGTTTTTCGCAATATTAAAAGCTTCAGCCTGCAAAATTTCCGACCGTAATGTCTGATAAAAACCATGTATCTTGGGATTCGTTATCGTTTGCCACTCCTTCTTTCGATCGGCTAATAAATATGAGCGCAAAACCGTAGCGCTAACCGGTAATTTTTGACGCGCTACAATCAATTCGGAAATAGTAATGATGTCTTCTGGCGCAAACCAAAGGCTGCGGGGAACATCATTTCCATAGATCATAATATCCGGAAGATACCCGCAAAATTGCAGGATATTCCGAAATAAGTATTGGCCCCAGGCCGGTGTAATATAACTCCCATTTGTAAGATCGGCTAATCCCATTGTCCGTACGCAATCCTCCGGATAAATTACTTTTATTAATTCAATCCGGGTTGTAATAGAAAAGGGATTTTTCGCCGTACCTTTTTCTTGTGCAGAACCAATAACCACTAAAATCTCATCCGCTAAAACGAGACCCAATTGGATCAAACGCTCATGGCCAATATGAATATGTTGAAAACGTCCACACAACATTGCGGTCCGAAACGGTTTCATGGAAACACTCTCCCCGTATTATTGGAATACAGGTTGCCTACAGCAAAATACTTGAGAAAACGAAAGATACTGAACTATGAAATTCAGTATCTCCAAGAACAGCTTCGTTATGAATGCTTCAACAAAAGTATTGTCTAAACTTATTATCGCACAATTGCTTATTTATCACAATATTCACAACACTTCTCTGTAATATTAAATCCTCCTTGCTCCTATTCAATTTTAATATGTTGTTTTGCTTTGCCAATCAAATTTTTTAACTTCATAGAGTGGTACGCTTCAGTGAGAATCATAACTACGGTCCGGATCGTTGTCAAATTATTCGGATCTTCAAGAATATAGGCAACGTTTCTGCTGACTTTTGATGATAATGCGTCACTGGAACAAGGGTCCTTCTTAACAAAAAGTTCTCGTGAATTCCCATAGTTAGCTTCTATGTCGTTTAAACGTTCAAAAAATCCAGTCCGCAAATCGCTTCTCATCTCTTGCGGCCACTGCTTTAAAAATTTATCGATAGTACGCGGGGTAAATACTCCTGCTATATATTCATGTAAAATATTCATCTGTGAGATAGATAAATGAATAAACGCTTCCCTCAATACAATGTGCCGAAAAAAATACAAATACTCATAGTATAGATAAACGCTCGCCAATTGCCGCTCTTTTTCTTCCTTACGATTAAGCAATGGTAAAGTTTTCCTATAACAAGTTTCGGCAGCATCTGCAATCGCATCACCGGTACTCCGCAATGCACTTGTTTTTTTTCGGAATTTTTCTCTTGCTTCATAAACTTTTTTTGCCCGCGGACTGCCAAACAGTGTTGTGAAAATTTTCAATGCCGTCACTATCCTTTTTTTCTATTTAATTGGTAAAAATTCTCTTTTGCGCAAAAAAATCCTTCCCTTTTACTAACAAAAGAGAACATTTTTTCAAATATATTTTGTTAAATCTTGTTTATATTTTCCGAATATTATATATTTAATGTAAGAGTATATCTCTTTTGTTTAAATGGTAAATTTTTTCAAAAGAAAGGAGTTTTTGTTAGATGAAAGGAAATGCACAACTCATCGAAACCCTGAACTCTCTCTTAGCCGACGAACTGACTGCAATCAACCAGTACATCGTCCATTCCGAAATGTGCGCAAACTGGGGTTATGGAAAACTGCACGACCATTTTGAAAAGCGGGCTATTGAGGAAATGAAACACGCTGAAAAATTAATCGCACGGATTATTTTTCTGGAAGGTCGGCCCATGGTCAGTAACTTGAAAACTATTCATATTGGTGACGATGTGGCCAAAATGCTGGCGTTCGACCATGCGGCTGAAGCGGATGCTATTGCTGCCTACAACGCCGGTATTAAAGTGGCAGGCGATGTAAGCGATTTTGCAACCCGGGAAATTCTCGAACACATTTTGAGCGACGAAGACCGGCATATTGATAATATCGAGGAACTCCAGGATCAAGTTGCCCAAATGACTCTCCCTATTTTCTTATCGATTCAAGTATGACAATAACAACTTTAATTTCTTAACCTAAAACGACGTCTGTGATGCCACAGACGTCGTTTCCTTGTGTTTATTTCTATTTACCATAATTTGGTCGAAAGATACAAAAGCAAAAGAGACTGGCGTTACGAGTTCCAGTCTCTTTTGCTTTTGTAAAATAAAATTGGTAGTTTTATTTACTAGGAATCTAGGAGGTAAGAAAATTTGGTAGTTTTTCTTTAAACAGGGAAACTAAGAAGAAGCGCTTACTATTTTGTTATTTCAGTCTTTTTAAATCTGTCAAGCATAGCTCGCGGGGTTACTGTCGGCCGTTCGATACGAGGACATTTTACACCGTCAAAACCGGCAAGATATTTTGCCAGGTTCTTCAGTGGTTCCAAATCGTAGCGGCTCATCATGGTAATTGTTTCCATTAACGGAGATCCGCCGCCATGTACGCCAGCTACCGCCTGCGCAGCTTCAAACGCATCGCAAAGCTTATCCTCCATCATCCGCATCGTTCTGTGGGTTTCTTCCGCTGTGTAAGCAGGATTACGCATGATGTACTTATTGCAAAGTTCAGCTGTTTCCGGAGCAAAGAATTCTTCTTCCGTTGGCAGTGATGCGCAAACACCACCGGTCAAGTCAGCCAAGGTCTCGTATTCATGATAAATTTTCTGACCAGCCAATTTCCGTCCGTTTCCGTCCGGCATTGGTAAGGATTTCATCCGGTACCCAGGAACCATTCGGGAATTTCACTGCACGCAGCGCCGAAGACTGTCCTGCAGCGAAGACCAATTCAGCCGTGCTGATGATTTCACAGATTTTCTCACGAACGTGATGTTCGCCTGCGATATCATTCACATCGGCAACCAACGCTGCCTGGGCGGCAATAACTTCGGAAACGGCAGTTTTACAGCCAGTGTAGGAATGTCTATGGAAGTGAGCGAACATGAGAGCAAGATAACCGGCATATTGAAGTACATCCGGATGATCGAAGCCGTTCATGAATACCCTGTCGTTCGGAACGAATACATCGTCAAAAATAGTCAGGGATTCTACGTCGCCTACTTGATTAAACGGAGCTTGAAGGTGTTTTCTCTTATGGTGCTGGCCAGGTAGAGCCATGAGTTTAATGCCATCCCAGTCGGCCGGCAGCGCAAAGGAAATTGCATAGCCGTCATCGCCTTTACCCATAAACTTGGTCGGGTTGACAATGATTTCATCCACATAAGGAGCGTTCGAATTGCAGATTTTCGCACCGCGGACAATAATCCCTTTGCAAGGTTTGCCGTCAATGCCGATACCATCTACATCCGTCTTAATTACATGAACAAACTGATCCGGGTCCGGCTGCATATGGGCTCTCTTGTATTT
>JAGFXW010000358.1 GCA_017861495.1 Bacillota bacterium | reverse complement strand
TGCATTAATTCTAACAAAGGAGGCTTTCTTATTCTACTTATAGCTATAAGCTTTTCGGAACCACATGCCTAGCATGTGGTTTTCTGCTTACGCAACAAAAAAAATAAAAAGGCAAGCTTCGCCTGCCTTTTATAAGTACCACATTGGGTCTTAGCGGCCTGGCAATCCTGGATGCATAGCATCATTAGACCCATGGCTTTGCGTCCTTATCTTTCGATAAGTTTGCCCAATTTTCAAAAAACAACTTCGTGGTCATCATTTAACCATGTATTCAATTTGCTGTCAAGATATCTGACAAGTTCTTTGTTTCACGAAATCCATTATTCCTCATCCGGGTGGCTGATAATATTTTCATAAGCCATGCTGACGTGGTGGGTCATTGCCGTTTCCGCGGTAGCAGCATCTTTATTGCGAAAGGCTTCCAGCAAAGCATGATGTTCCGTTACCGATTCAGAAAACCGGTTTTCAATATTAATGGAGTGCAATCGAGCCGGTTGCACATATTCGTGCAAATTTTTCAACGTCAAATTCAGCATTTTACTGCCGGAAGCTTCATAAACCAACTGGTGAAACCGATCGTCCAATTTGGCAAGCTCCTCCATATCCCGTTTGTGGGCGTAAAATTCGCTGAGATCGCATATTTTTTGCATTTCTTTGATTTCTGTTTCCGTAATTTTTGTAGCAGCCCAGCGCGCCGCCAATCCTTCCAATAACTGCCGTATTGCAAAAATATCTGCAACGTCCTTAGCCGAAATCCCGACCACAATCGCGCCTTTTTTAGAAGTAGTCTCCACCAAACCTTCCACTTCCAATAACCAAACTGCCTCCCGGACAGGCGTACGACTGACGCCCAATTCGTCAGCAAGTTTCGTTTCCAGTATGGTATCCCCCGGCGCATAGACCCCTTTTATGATTTGCGATTTAATATGCTGAAATACCTTATTGCGCAAGGAGGTATCACTGGAAGAAAAATCCATGTCTTTAGACACAAAAAGACCTCCCAATAACCGTATCATGTTAATTCTATTTTATTACAAACGTAATAGTAACACAAGCCGCTGAAAAAAGACAGTAATAATAAGTTGCCGAAGATTATTTCCGTATTCTGCGCAAAATTACTAAAAACGAGAGAAAAACATGTGTTTTGTAGTTATTTTCGTCTATTTTTCCGCTATTCTTTTCATAAACACCATGATAAAAACAAACTATGCAAATTAAAATAAGTTACATGTTACAACTTTTCATAAAACCCTTGCTTTTTTGTTAAAACAATGATACAATTCGTTAAAAATACATGTATTTTAGGAGGCTTGCATTTATGTATACATTAATGCATGGCATCGATGAACCGGTCGAAACCGAGTTGGACCTCGATGCATTAGAAGAAGAATTACAACTGCAGGAATTCGAACTGGGCTTATTTGCTGAATATTAAGCTGGATATCTATAAATGATGATTGATCAAGTAGTAACGAGTGTACCTAGGGATCCGCAGCGCCTTTGCTGGTCTGAACCAAGCGGTACAGGTGCAGGGATGCATTACACCGTGGGGAAAAAAGCCTCAGCGGAAGGTCGTGTGCGCGATTTTCTGTTTAAGGCTTTTTTATGTTGAAAAACTTACTCTTTTTCTGGCATAGAAAAACAGCCAACAACTTCCGTTGTTGCGAATAATCGGCGCAACCGGAGTTTTTGCTTTTGATTGGCCACAAACTATTTTTTGACGTTAAAAATTTTCTGCAATTGAATGAAGGAGGAAAAACAATGACAACCAATAAAATTATTAGCAACAAACTAGCCGAGGGGAAAAAATTATATATCGTTGATACCACTCTGCGCGACGGGGAACAAACGGCGGGCGTCGTGTTTGCCAATAACGAAAAAATCTATATCGCCAAGCTGCTGGATGAAATTGGCATCGATCAAATCGAAGCCGGCATCCCAATTATGGGCGGCGATGAGGCCGATTCCATCAAAGCAATCGCAAAACTGGGTTTAAAATCGAGCATCATGGGCTGGAACCGGGCTAACATCCGGGATATCCAGGCATCTATCAACTGCGGCGTCGATGCGGTAGCGATCTCCATTTCGACATCCGATATTCATATTAAATATAAATTGCAGTCAACGCGGGAAAGAGTCCTGGAAAGCATGGTCAAGTCGGTCGAATACGCAAAATCCCACGGAATGTATATTTCGGTCAATGCCGAAGATGCCTCCCGCAGCGACGAAGAATTTTTGGTGCAATTTGCCCAAGCGGCAAAAGAAGCCGGCGCCAACCGTCTGCGCTACTGCGACACAATCGGGACACTAGAGCCGATTCGGACTTTTAACAAAATTCAATCCTTACGAAACAAAGTGGATATTGATATTGAAATGCACACACATGACGACTTTGGTATGGCAACGGCCAACGCACTGGCCGGTATGCAGGCAGGCGCCCGCTTTATCGGTGTCACGGTCAATGGGCTGGGCGAACGGGCTGGCAATGCCGCATTAGAAGAAGTTATTATGGCTCTCAAGCATGTTTTCCATTACGATGACATCCCTTACAACACTTCCAAATTGAAGGAGGCTTGTGAGTATGTATCCCAGGCTTCCGGGCGAATCCTGCCGATTTGGAAGTCCATTGTCGGCTCCAACATGTTTGCCCATGAATCCGGCATCCACGCCGACGGCGCCATGAAAAATCCCGCTACCTATGAGGCGTTCAAACCGGAAGAAATCGGCTTAGAGAGGCAGATCGTTATTGGAAAACATTCCGGCTCCGCAGCAATCATCAAGAAATTCCGCGAATTCGGCATTGAGCTGGACGAAGACGCTACTGCCCATATCCTGGCTGAAGTCAGAGCGCTGTCCGTCAATTTGAAACGTACGATATTCGACAAAGAGCTGATT
>JAGFXW010000202.1 GCA_017861495.1 Bacillota bacterium | reverse complement strand
GCGCGATGTTTCCGTGGAGATTGATTACGGCGCCATCCCGCCGGCTTCTGCCGGCTTGATACGGCAAGATATAGGGGATGTGAACGAAAAGGTCCGCAACTTGCTGATTGGGCTGCCGATTGATGCGGTGGATTGGGCCGGCAGTATGTCCAAGACCTTGCTGCGTGAGTATCTGGAGGCGCAGGTGCCGGACTTCCGCGCGGGCATTGAGATTGCAGCAGGGCCGGTGACGGCGGTGAAAATTTCGCTGCTGCCGCAAGGGCCGGTCGTTCAGGATGTGCAAGTGTCCTTGCGTTCCAAAACAATTCCCAATATATTGCTTCTTACCGCACGGCCGGATGTTGAGGACACCGCCGGAGAACTCCGGGGCTTGCCGGTTTCCTTTGTGGAACGCCACCTTTCGTATTTTACCGGGCGGATACAGCAGAGGGCTTCCCAATTGCCTGCCGTCCGGAAGTATGAGCTCACGCTGACGCCGGTTCTTGAACCGGGCCGGGAGGCGAAAGTTGTGTTGGATGCCGAAACGGATCGCTACAAGGTCACGTTGGAAGGCCATTTGGATATGGGGCGGCAGCGCGATAATACGGCTGTACAGCTTCATGCCGGCAAATACATTAACAAACGGGACGAAGCGTACATGGAGGTCATCTTTTTCCCCAGCCAGATAGCCTGGCAATTTATGCCCGGCGTTTTTCACCGATTTGGGACGAACACCAATGTAGGTATGAAATACAATATAACGGATAACCAGGCGGTCCTTTGCCTGAACCAGCCTTTGTCCCACGATTGGAGTTTGCGGCTGGAGCGCACGCCGGCAGCAGGGCATAATGAAATCGGTTTCCGCTATCGGCTGCATGATTTTATCAGTCTGGAATATATCATAACCAATAATGACAATTGGCTGCGTCTGATAGGGGATCTGTAGCGAAGCAAAACTCATGGAAATCAGTTGAATAGTTTCGCACCGCCTGTTATAATGGAAAAGACAAATTTTTTGCCAAAAGGCGAGAAAGAAGGAGTAAAATTCATGTTCAAAAACAAGAAAAATGCCAAAATTATCGCGTTAGGGATTGTAGCCTTTTTTGTGTTGGGAGTAGTTGGTATCGCGGTATCCCAGACGGCAGGCAGTAAAGTTGCCAGTGCTGCTCCGTCTTCTAATGTTGGCGTTGTCAATCAGCAATTGCTTGTAACACAGCATCCGGACATGGCAACTGCCCAGGCAACCATGCAAACGGAAGTAGAGCAAGCCAAGAAGGATTTCGATGAAAAAACGGCTACGATGAGTGATAAAGAAAAGCAGGAGTATTATGCGCAAGTGCAGCAACGGTTGAGCTTGAAACAGCAGGAACTGCTCACTCCGATCCTTGACAAAGTAACGGCAGCAATCAAAGCGGTTGCCGATGCCAAGGGATTAGCGGTTGTATTGGATAAAAACAATGTTGTATACGGTGGTCAAGACATTACTGATGATGTTATGAAAAAGATTACCGGTAAATAGACAATAGCGACAAAAGCCGAGCCGGTGCCAACTGTGCTCGGCTCTTGACTGAAAGAGGGTGAATTGGTGCGAAAAAAGCTGATATACATCGGACTTTTCCTGCTGACAGCGTTGTTTCTGTCATCCGGCTGCGCCAAGAAGCCGGCTCCCGAGGAACCAAAACCTTCTGTGTCTAGGGTTAGTTCCTTCGGCGTGATCGATATGCAAAAGGCAATCCAGGCCCATCCCCAATATCCGGAGTTGGTCAGATTGCAAAAAGAGCTCAATACGGTGCTGCTTCAGATCCAACAACGCCAGACCTTGTCGCTCCAGGCAGCGGGAAATTCAACTGCGGACGCCAATATTGCCGCTGTGGGTATCCACAAAACGCTGGAACATGATTTTCAACTTCGCATGGCGGCGAAACAGGATGAGATCAATGCCAGGCTGGAAAAAGCATTAGTTCAAGCCCGGCAGGACAGTATGAGTCAAATGAAGCTGTTTGAAGAAGAGACGGATCGGGAATTTCAACCGCAATTGATCAATATTCAATTGAAGCTGCGTGTACTGCAACTAACCCCGGAAGAAAAAAGAACATTGCAGCAAGATTATGACCGCATTGAACGGGCGCGGTTGGAACGGTTAACCGCCTATGCACAGCGCTTATCCGCCCAAATGGAAGCCAAAATGGCGCCGCAAAAAGCGGCAGGTGAACAGGACTTGGCAATGTTTGCGCAACAACTGCAGGCGGAACTGGCTGACAAAGAGGCCGAGCAAATGAAACAGGCAACGGCCCGCTCCCTTTTACCCGCTGCCGGGCCGGCGATAGACGGTTTGTCTGAATTGCAAACCCGGGCGGAGCAAAACCAACAAAAAATTGCCGGTTTACAAGATGAAATTGTGCGTGATATCCGTGATAAGGCAGCAAAAATAGCGGTTTTACAACAGCTCGATGTTGTGCTTGCCAATGTATTAGTCAACAGCAGCGCAAGCGATATTACCGATGCGGTAATCGCTGAATTCAAAAAATGAGAAAGGCCAACGGGAGGAAAGAACGGACATGTTGAAAATGAAAAAAATGGTCACTGTGATGCTGGTATTAGCTGCGTTTGCGATGACGGCAATGATCAGCGGCTGCAGCAGTTCTTCGTCAGGAATTGGCGTCGTCGATATAAATAAAGTCATGACGGAGAGCCCTAAGGTAAAACAATTGCAGGAACAGTTGAACGCAACCGGTAAAACGATGAGTGAGCAACTGGAAAAAGAGCAATCTTCTTCTACACCGGAAGAATTTCAAAAAAAGCAGGAAAAAGCCTACACCGAGTTCATGAAAGCCAAACAGGAATTGGAAGGGCAAGTGGATGCAAGTTTAAAACAGGCTCTGCAGCAAATTGCGAAAGAAAAAAACCTGGGAGTTATTTTGTATAAAAATGGCGTTGCCCAAGGTGGTATTGATATTACGGATGACGTGAAACAAAAAATGCAGTAACCTGCAGACAGGTACGGAGGGGTACCCTTGAAAAAGACATTATTCGAAATTGCCGAACTCATCGGCGGCAGTGTACTGGGTAATGGGGAATTGGAAATTACAGGAGTAACCAACATTGAAGAAGCCGGAGCCGGGCAGATTACGTTTGCGGTTGCGCCTCATTTGGCGAAAGCGGCGGAATCCTCTGCCGGCGCAGTAATTATTCCCGAAACGGAAACCCAGTTTGCCAAACCGGCGATCCGGGTGGCTAATCCGAGAATTGCCTTTGCCCATTTACTGGAAATTTTTGCGCCCCGACCCGCTGTTAAACGCGGAATTCATCCCACCGCCGTGATTGGGGAAAATGTGCAAATGGGCGCAAATACAGCGATCATGGCCTATGTAGTAATCGAAGACGGTGCCGTCATTGGCGACAACGTGGTTATTTATCCTCATGTTTTTATCGGGGCTGACACGGTAATTGGCGCCGATACGCTGATTTACCCGAATGTGACGGTGCGCGAAAGCTGCCAGATTGGAGAACGTGTGCTTCTCAATAGCGGCGCAGTGATCGGCGGCGACGGTTTTGGTTTTGTGACGATAGAAGGGCGGCACCGTAAAGTTCCGCAAGTAGGAAATGTGGTTCTGGAAGATGATGTGGAGGTTGGCTGCAATACGGCAATCGACCGGGCAACGACCGGCAGTACGATTGTTCGGCGGGGAACCAAAATTGATAATTTAGTTCATATTGCGCATAATGATGTGATCGGCGAGAATTGTTTTTTTGTTGCGCAAACGGGGATTTCCGGCAGTGTGACGGTAGGCAATAATGTAACCTTTGCCGGACAGGCCGGCACGGCAGGACATTTGACAATTGGCGATAATTGCGTGTTTGCTGCCCGTTCCGGGATCATCAGCGATGTTCCGGCGGGATCCTTTTTTGCCGGCTTTCCGGCCCGACCGCACGCCGAATGGCTGCGGGCCCAGGCTGCGTTGGTCAAGCTGCCCGAGTACCAGAAAAAGATCCGCACATTGGAAAAACAACTGGCCGCACTTTCACCGGCAAAAGACGAATAACCTTTACAGCCTGTCTTGCCATGAGACAGGCTGTATCATTATACCAACTTTTATGAACAGTAAGGAGGATTTTGTTTGAAACAGTTTTTGGCATTTTTATTTTGTGCTGCAGTTTTTGCGGCAGTTCCGCAACCTGCCGCCGCCGCGCCGACTGTCTACGGTACTACCGGTATGATCGCAAATCCCAGCGCGGATGTTTTGAGGGACGGTCAGTTTTCGCTGGGCTATTTTCGTATGCAGGATACGACGACCGGTACATTGTCAATCAATGTAGCGGAGGGTTTGGAATTTGGCGCAGCCCGTTTTCATAATAGCGGGCAAGGATCAGATACTTACCTCAATGTCAAATATTCGTTATTGTCCGAACAGTTGCTGAGGCCCGGCCTGGCGATTGGCGCAGAAGACAGTTACCACGGCGGGAAACGTTCTTTGTTTGCGGTTGCCAGTAAAGGCCTGCCGCTTGGTATGCGTATTCATGTCGGCGCCGGCAATGGGCGGTTCGACGGCGTATTTGCCGGACTGGAAAAAACATGGAATCCGGTAAGCGCGGTGACTGGCAATAATGTCTT
>JAGFXW010000201.1 GCA_017861495.1 Bacillota bacterium | reverse complement strand
TAACTAGTACCTTGACAAACAAGGTTAGATTTTGGAGATTTTTTGCCTTGGTAGACGGAGGAGTCGCACATATCGGATATATGTAAGATGACGACAACAACGCAAGTCAGAAAAAGAGCCGTAAGTTAATCAAAGTTTTAACTTTGTCAAGGCACTAAATACTTATCAGATAACTACTTAGAATAGAGTTGGAGGAAATAAGTATGATTTCAGAAAAAACAAAGACTCCACAAAGTCTGTTTGCGGAGTCGTCCGCTGGTGCAGCTATGGCAGTTGCCCATCAAAGACTAAGACCAGAGAAGAAAACAAATATTCGCTGGTTGGTGGTAGCTATTCTTTTTATGTTGACGGCTGTGAACTATGCTGACCGGGCGACGCTTTCGATTGCCGGTTCGGCGATACAGAAAGAGCTTGGCCTGACCAGCATTCAGATGGGGTATATCTTTTCTGCTTTTGGCTGGGCGTATGTTGTCGCACAGCTTCCTGGCGGCTGGCTTCTTGACCGTTTCGGTTCGAAACGGGTATATTCTACTTGCCTTGTCTTTTGGTCTTTATCGGTTGCCTTACAGGGCAGTGCTGTATTTTTTACCGGTGTTACCGCAGCTGCTGTTTTATTTGCTTTCCGTTATCTTATGGCTACCTTTGAAGCGCCGTCTTTTCCGGCAAATGCCCGCATTGTAGCCGCTTGGTTCCCTAAGCAGGAACGCGGCACGGCATCGTCCATTTTTAATGCTGCGCAGTATTTTGCTACTGTTATCTTTGCTCCGCTGATGGGGTGGATTGTACATTTCTTTGGCTGGCACTATGTATTCATCGTCATGGGAGCAACGGGGATTGTCATGCTCTTTTTCTGGCTGAAATTCATCTATGATCCGAAAGAGCATCCGATGGCAAATAAGGCTGAAGTTGATTATATCGAAGAAGGCGGCGGCCTTGTCAGCATGGATATGAAAAAAGACGGCGAAGCTAAAAAGGCTGGGCCGAATTTAGCCCTGATCAAGCAATTGCTTTCCAATCGCATGTTTATCGGCATTTATCTGGCACAGTACTGTATCAATGCGTTGACTTTTTTCTTTATCAGTTGGTTCCCGGTTTATCTTGTTCAGGCGAGAGGCATGGATATTTTGCATGCAGGTTTTGCGGCAGCGATTCCGGCGCTCTGTGGTTTTGGCGGCGGGATTGCTGGTGGTGTATTCTCAGATTTTCTGCTGCATCGCGGCTACTCCTTATCGGTAGCAAGAAAACTGCCAATTGTTGCCGGCATGCTGCTCAGTATGGCGATGATCGGCTGCAACTATGTAGATTCTATTCCACTTGTTATCTTGTTTATGGCGCTTTCCTTTTTTGGCAAAGCTTTTGGTGCGCTGGGCTGGGCTGTTGGTTCGGATACTTTCCCTCAGGAAATTGCTGGGCTGGCTGGCGGACTGTTCAATATGTGTGGTAATTTATCGAGTATTACGACGCCGATTGCCATTGGCTATATCGTAGCGGTGACAGGGTCTTTTGAATGGGCGCTTGTCTTTACGGTTGTACATGGCTTGGTTGCTGCATTCAGCTATATCTTCCTTGTTGGTGATATCCACCGAGTGGAATTAAAGAAAGTAGATTGAAAAATACGAATTAAAAAAATAAAAGAGGTGCATTTTGAATGACGATGCCAGTTGTAACCCAAATGGATGTTATTCCGTTAGCAGGTCATGACAGTATGCTGCTCAATCTTTGTGGGGCACACGCGCCGATTTTTACCCGCAATCTAGTTATATTGAAAGATAGTGCAGGGCATACCGGTGTTGGGGAAGTACCTGGTGGTGAAGGTATTCGTCAGACACTGGAACGGTCAACGGAGCTGGTTGTGGGAAAAACAATTGGACGTTATCGTGATATTTTGCGAAATATCCGGTACAGCGTTCTGGGAGAAGGCGGTGAGCAGGCGAAAAATATCATGCACAGAGTAACTTCCGAATCCGAAGCGGCTGTACTTAAACAGCCGCATGAAATCAATCTGCGGACGGATAATGTAATCACGGCAATTGAAGCGGCACTGCTCGATCTTTTGGGAAAATATATGGAGATGCCAGTTGCCGATCTTTTGGGCGATGGACGCCATCGTGATGAAGTGCGGATGCTGGGATATCTTTTCTATGTTGGTGATCAGAATAAAACGGATGTATCCTATCTTTGTGAAGCTGAGAGTAAGGATGACTGGTACCGTGTCCGTCATGAAGAAGCTTTGACGCCGGAAAATATTGTCCGCCAAGCACAAGCAGCTGCTGCAAAATACGGGTTCAACGATTTTAAATTAAAAGGTGGCGTGATGAGCGGAGAAGCGGAAATTGAAGCGATTGCCGCGCTGAAAAAGGCTTTTCCTAGTGCTCGGATCACGCTCGATCCGAATGGTTCCTGGCTGCTCAAAGATGCAATCCGCTTGTGCAAGGGGCGCTCGGACATTCTGGCCTATGCCGAAGATCCCTGCGGTCCGGAACCTGGCTACTCTGGGCGTGAAATCATGGCAGAATTCCGCCGGGCAACGGGGCTGTCGACAGCAACGAATATGATCGCCACCGACTGGCGGCAGCTGGGACCAGCCATAGCTTTGCAGGCCGTTGATATACCACTGGCAGATCCACATTTCTGGACGATGCAGGGAACGGTTCGGGTGGCGCAGATCTGCCATGAATGGGGTCTGACCTGGGGATCGCATTCCAACAACCACTTTGATGTATCGCTGGCGATGTTTACGCATGCTGCGGCCGCAGCTCCCGGTGAAATCACGGCGATTGATACACATTGGATATGGCAGGAAGGTACGCAGCATTTGACGAAGAACCCGCTGCAACTGAAAAACGGTGTTGTCAAGGTACCAGATGCACCAGGTCTTGGTGTTGAAATCGATATGGATGCGGTGGAAAAAGCCAATATGTTGTATCAAAGATATGGAAAAGGTGCCAGAAATGATGCGATGGCGATGCAATATCTAGTTGCCGGCTGGAAATACGATCCGAAGAAACCGGCATTTACGCATACCATCTGAAAAATAGAAGCAAAAAAGGAGATTTGTATCATGGATATCAATAGCAGAGAAAGTTCACCGATGATAAAAGATATGAAAGTGATTCCGGTTGCTGGTCGTGACAGCATGCTGCTCAATCTCAGTGGTGCGCATGGTGTTTTTTTCACCCGGAATGTTGTTATTCTGACGGATAGCGCCGGGCATACTGGGGCTGGAGAAGTCCCCGGCGGTGAAAAAATCCGCAAAACACTCGAAGATGCGAGAGAATTGGTTGTCGGGCGCCCGATTGCCATCTATAATCATATCTTAAATGATGTCAGGGAAGCCTTTAAGGATCGCGATGCTGGCGGCCGCGGGATGCAGACCTTTGATCTGCGGACAATGATTCATGCAGTTACCGCAATTGAAGCCGCCTGTCTTGATTTATTAGGAAAATATCTTGGTGTTCCGGCAGCAGAGCTGTTAGGCACTGGACGTCAGCGTGAGGAAGTGGAGTTTTTAGGCTACCTTTTCTATGTCGGCGATCGCAAAAAAACGGATCTGCCGTATTTCAGCGAAGAAAATGAAAAAGATGCTTGGCTGTGCCTTCGTCATGAGGAAGCGCTGACACCGGAAGCTGTTGTAGAACTGGCACAGGCATCTTATGAGCGCTATGGATTTAAAAATTTCAAATTGAAAGGCGGTGTTTTGTCTGGGGATGAAGAAATCGAAGCAGTAAGCGCTTTGAAAAAAGCTTTTCCGGATGCACGGATTACGCTGGATCCAAATGGTGCTTGGATGCTGGAAGAGGCTATCCGTCTTTGTAAAAACAAAACCGATGTCTTAACCTATGCGGAAGATCCTTGCGGCGCGGAAAATGGTTATTCCGGTCGGGAAATTATGGCGGAATTCAGAAAGGCAACGGGGCTGCCGACAGCAACGAATATGATTGCAACGGATTGGCGGCAGATGGGGCACTCAATGATTCTGCATTCGGTTGATATCCCGCTGGCAGATCCGCATTTCTGGACCATGCAGGGAGCGGTACGCGTAGCACAGCTCTGTCATGAATGGGGTCTGACGTGGGGCGCACATTCAAACAATCATTTTGATATTTCTCTGGCTATGGTTGCACAGTGTGGAGCAGCAGCACCTGGCGATATCACGGCGTTGGATACGCATTGGATCTGGCAGGAAAACACGGAACGTCTGACAAAAGAACCGATGCCGATTGTCAATGGCAGGATCAAAGTAACGGAGCAGCCCGGTCTTGGCATTGAAATCGATATGGCAAGGATTGAAGCGGCGCATGACCTTTATTTGAAACATAACCTTGGTGCGCGTGATGATGCCAGAGCTATGCAGTGCCTGATTCCAGACTGGAAGTTTGATCCGAAACGGCCCTGCCTCGTACGTTCATAATTCAAAAAAGAAAATAACAGATAATTAATCGGCTGATAATCACGAAAATAACCGTGATTATCAGCCGATTTTTTGTTTGTAAAGCAGATAGATTAAAATGGGACTATATTTCTAATTTTATCCAGAAGAGTTAAAAATAAAAGGAAAATCATAATTAATTTAGAATGTTTTAAATATGAAAGTCGATATAGATGTTCTATTAACCCAAAATTTTTAAAAAGAAATTGTATTCGATCTAGCAATTATCAAGTATTGTAAAAGAAGTATGAGGAGTCAGATCTAATAAGGGGCGTTTACAGGTGATAATTATAATACCTTTTTTGTTAGATGCATTTATACACACCGTTTAAAACTTATTTTATTAAAAGGACAACGAGAAGAAATTGGCAATAAGTATTAAGAATTAAACCGGGAAACATTACATCAGTAAACTAATATAACTGGAACTAAAAGAATTAGTTAGTAATCTTAGAAATTATAATAAATAATCAATGAGAATAGGTTAGAGGTGGCATGCGTGAATAAGGATGAAACAAGAGCATTTTATGATGAAATGGCTGAAAAAATGGCTAAAGATTGGTATGAGAATGATATTTTAAATCCATCACTTATAGAATTCATTGGTTTATTAAAAAATAAAAAACCTAGAATTTTAGATTTAGGATGTGGAACAGGTCACGAAAGTATGCGAATGGCAAAGTTAGGAGCGGATGTTTTAGGGATAGATTTCAGTAAAGAAAATATTAAATTAGCAAATCAAATGTTCAAAGGTGGTCAATTTAAGTTAATGGATTTTAGAAACATTGATTCTAATATTGGAATGTTTGACGGTGTATTCGCTTGTGCAGCATTGGTACATGTGAGTAGTACAGAACTACCGGATCTTTTAAAAAGAATAGCTAATATTCTAAATGACAATGGGTATTTAGGAATTATCATCAGAGAAGGCACAGGGATTGATAAAGAATGGAGTAAAGTAAAACTTGACGAAAAAGAATTTATAAGACCATTTTATTTACATGAAAAAAATGGTATTGATAAAATTTTAGCTGAGCAAAATGTCTTTTTTTCAAAAGAGGGGTATTTAGCTGATGATTTTATTAAATATAAATGGAGATTTTTTATATATCATAAGCAGGACGGATTATCGCAAAAGGATATATAGACAAAGTGAAGGTTGGTTTTGACTTAACTAAATCAAATGAGCATAATT
>JAGFXW010000200.1 GCA_017861495.1 Bacillota bacterium | reverse complement strand
GATAGAGAAAAATCAACAAATGACTGGAGTGTTGACAATGAAAGTAGCGATCGGCAGCGATCATGGCGGTTTTCATTTAAAAAACAACATTATGCAATTGCTTGACGAAATGAGAATTCCTTTTCACGATTACGGCGTTTTCACGACCGATTCCGTTGATTACCCCGACATATCTTCCAGCGTAGCCCAGGCGGTGACGTCGGGAGAATGTGACCGGGGCATTATTATTTGCGGAACTGGAATCGGGGTTTGCATTGCGGCGAATAAAATCAAGGGGATCCGTGCTGCTTTGTGCCATGATATTTTTTCGGCCCAAATGTCACGGGAGCATAATGACGCCAATATCCTAACCATGGGCGAACGTGTCATCGGTGTTGGACCGGCCAGAATGATTGTGGAAAAATGGCTGGCGACCGAATTTGCCGGCGGCCGGCATTCTGTCCGGGTCGGTAAGATTATGGCCCTGGAAGAACGGGAGTGACAGCCGATGGAGAAAGAGCTCGATTTGGCGATGCTTCGCAATCAAACTGTTGAAGCGGCTGCGGAATTATTCGCGACTGCGGTTGTTAAACCGGGGATGATCCTGGTAATCGGCTGCAGTACCAGCGAGGTCAGGGGCCGCAGCATTGGTTCGGCCGGCTCGCAGGAAGTTGCTGCCGTCCTGGTGGATGCTTTGTTGGAAGTTTGCCAAAACCGCGGCGTTGCTTTGGCGATCCAATGTTGTGAACATTTGAACCGCGCTTTGGTTGTGGAACGGTCCGTGCAGGAGCGTCTGGGATTGCCGGAAGTATCGGTTGTCCCCGTGCTGCATGCCGGCGGCGCTCTGGCAACGGAAGCGTACGAACGGTTTCAGGATCCGGTGATGGTGGAAGCAATCCAGGCTCATTTGGGGCTGGATATTGGCAACACGCTGATCGGCATGCACATCCGTCCGGTAGCAATCCCGGTCCACCTGGTTCATAACCGGATCGGCCGCGCTTTTGTTACCGCTGCCCGCACCCGCCCCAAATTGATTGGCGGCGCCCGTGCTTGCTACAAAAAAACTTGAATATACACAAAATAGGATAAGCAAATTGATATGGAGGGAACGATCAATGAGTATACTTACCTGCGTAGACCCGGAAGTGGCGGCAGCCATCCAAAAGGAATATGAGCGCCAACAGAACAAAATTGAACTCATCGCTTCGGAAAATTTTGTATCATCCGCGGTGATGGAAGCGCATGGCTCTGTATTGACCAATAAATATGCGGAAGGCTATCCCGGACACCGCTATTACGGCGGCTGTGAGTATGTCGATATTGTGGAACAATTGGCGATTGACCGGGCCAAAAAATTGTTTGGCGCGGAGCATGCGAATGTGCAGCCTCACTCCGGCGCACAGGCCAATACCGCCGTATATTTTGCTTTTTTGCAGCCAGGCGACACCATCATGGGGATGAACCTATCCCATGGCGGCCATTTGACGCATGGCAGCCCGGTAAATATATCCGGAAAATATTTTCACGTAATCCCTTACGGCGTGGACCCGGTCACCCACCGCATTGACTACGATGAAGTGCGCAAACTGGCGCTGGAGAACCGGCCGAAAATGTTGGTTGCCGGAGCAAGCGCCTACCCGCGGATTATTGATTTTGCTAAATTAGGTGAAATTGCCAAAGAAGCAGGCGCTATGCTGATGGTCGACATGGCCCATATTGCCGGTTTGGTGGCTGCCGGTCTGCATCCGAATCCGGTGCCGCATGCCGATATTGTGACGACTACGACCCACAAGACGTTGCGCGGGCCGCGGGGCGGCATGATTTTATGCCGTTCTGAATATGCCAAAGCCATCGACAAGGCTGTGTTCCCGGGAACACAGGGCGGACCGCTGATGCATGTAATTGCCGCCAAAGCGGTAGCGTTCTTTGAGGCGATGGATGACAGCTTCAAAGAATATGCCGAGCAAATCATCGCCAATGCCCAAGCCTTGGCCGCAGCCTTAACCGAAAAAGGCTTTAATCTGGTATCCGGCGGAACGGACAACCATTTAATGCTGGTTGACGTCCGGTCGAAAAATTTGACCGGCAAACAAGCGGAAAGCATTTTGGACGCTATTGGTGTAACAGTCAATAAAAATACGATCCCGTTTGATCCAGCCAGCCCGTTTGTTACCAGCGGAATCCGCATCGGCACCCCGGCTGTGACGACGCGCGGAATGAAGGAAGAAGCGATGCGGACCATTGCCGAAATCATTTCGTTGTCCTTATCGAACCCGGAGGATCCCGACGTGCAGCAGCAGGCCGCCGGTATGGTCACTCAATTGTGCCGGAAATATCGGTTGTATTGGTAAGAAAGAGGAATATTTGAACGGGAGATGAACCTGTATGAGAGTCAAAGTGATCGATCATCCCTTGATCCAACATAAACTGTCCTTGATCCGGGATGTCAAGACCGGACCGAAGGAATTCCGTGAATTGCTGGAAGAAATTTCAATGTTAATGACTTATGAAATTACCCGTGACTTTCCGTTGGAAGACATTGGCGTCGAAACGCCGATGGGTCCTTGCGCGTGCAAAACGATAGCCGGAAAAAAAGTAGGTATCGTATCGGTTCTGCGGGCCGGACTGGGTATGCTGGGCGGTGTGCTGCGGTTGATCCCGACGGCAAAAGTAGGCCATATCGGGTTGTATCGCGATCCGCAAACTTTACAACCGGTGGAATATTATTGCAAGCTGCCTACGGATGTAGCGGAAAGGGATTTCATTATTGTCGATCCGATGCTGGCGACCGGCGGTTCTTCGGTGGCGGCGATCGATTTGTTAAAACGGTATGGTGTTAAACACATCAAACTGATGTGTCTTGTGGCTGCTCCGGAAGGAGTCCTGCTGGTTAATGACAAACACCCTGACGTGGATATTTTTGTGGCCGCGGTCGATGATCATCTGAACGACCATGGGTATATTATTCCGGGCCTGGGTGATGCCGGCGACCGGATTTTCGGCACCAAATAATCCGTTTTGGATAAGGACTGTATGGTTAAAAAACGAACGTCAATGAAACAGTCTAAAAGGGGTTGTAGACGTTGGAAAAATACAATGTTGTTATGACAGGAACTTTGTTGGAACCTGCGCAACAGAAACTGCAAGAGCGATGCAATCTTCGTATATGGAATCCGACCGCGCCCAAGGCCAAAGAAACCCTTTCTGAGTGGCTGACGGACGCAGAAGGGTTAGTGGTCCTCGGCAATCTGCAAGTGAATGACGAACTGTTGCAGACGGCGCCGAAATTGCGGGTCATTGCCCAGCCTTCGGTTGGATATGATAATATCGACATTGAGGCCTGTACCAAACGGAAAATCCCGCATGGCAATACGCCGGGGGTGTTGGTGAATACTACGACCGAGCTGACGTTCGCCCTGATGATGTGCGCAGCCCGCCGGCTTCATGAAGGCTGGGATTTCGTCAAGGCTGGCGGTTGGCAGCGGCGGGAAACCTTTCCGTTCGGATTTGACCTGTATGGTAAAACGTTGGGCATCGTCGGTATGGGACAAATTGGCGTTGCGGTTGCCGAACGCGCCAAAGCTTTTGGCATGCGGATCCTTTATAACAACCGCCGACCCAGGCCGGATGACGCTGAACTTGGATTTCAGTATGTTTCTTTTGATACCTTGCTGGCCGAGTCGGACTTCGTCATCGTTTTGACTCCGCTTACGGCCGAAAGCCATCATTTATTCGGCGCAAAAGAATTTGCGGCCATGAAGCCTTCGGCGCAGTTCATTAATGTTGCGCGCGGTCCGGTGGTAGATACAATGGCTTTGTATGAAGCTTTGAAGCAAGGAGAAATTGCGTATGCGGCGCTCGATGTGACCGATCCGGAGCCAATTCCGGCCGATCATCCGCTGCTGCAACTGAAAAATGTTATTATAACGCCGCATATCGGCAGTGCGACATTGCAGACCAGAACGGCAATGGCGATGCTGACGGCGGATAACGTGCTGGCGGGTCTGGAGCGCAAGCCGCTGCCGGGTTGCGCCAATCCTTCTGTCAATTACCGATAAGGATGTGAAATGGAATGAACCGACCCTCATGGGACGAATATTTTATGGATATTGCCAAAGTGGTAGCCACGCGTTCTACCTGTTTACGCCGGCAGGTCGGGGCCGTCATTGTCAAAGAAAAACGGATGCTGACGAGCGGCTATAATGGCGCTCCTAAAGACTTGGCGCATTGTGGCGAAGTCGGCTGTTTGCGCGAGACGCATAACATTCCTTCCGGACAGCGGCATGAACTGTGCCGGGGTACCCACGCGGAGCAGAATGCGATTGTTCAGGCGGCGCTGCACGGGGTCGCGATTGAAGGGGCTACGGTGTACTGTACCCATCAGCCCTGTTCTTCCTGTACCAAAATGATCATCAATGCCGGCATCCGGCGGATCGTCTTCCAAAATCCGTATCCGGACGAACTGGGAAGAAGCTTGATCCAAGAAGCGGATATTGAATGCGAGTGCATGGAATAAGGAGCTGACGATAGCCGGTTTGGTGTTTGAACGGATTTTTAACAGACGCTTGTTGACGTCTGCCGTTATCTGAATTACAATGATAAGAAATGAATAGATTTCTCTGTTAGGTGAGGCTCCTGCGTGAACACAGGCCACTGC
>JAGFXW010000199.1 GCA_017861495.1 Bacillota bacterium | reverse complement strand
CTGCAGTTCCCTGATATTCCCTGGCCATTTATAATCTTGCAGAACCTTTGTTACCTGCCAGGATAAGGTTAACTTTTGACCAACTTTTTCCGAATACTGTGCGAGAAATTTTTGTGCCAGAAGCGGAATATCATCTTTGCGTTCACGCAGGGGTGGCAGATGAATCGGCACAATATTAAGCCGGTAATATAAGTCACGACGAAACGTTCCTTTTTCCACCATGCTTTCCAGATTGCAGTTTGTGGCAGCGATCACCCGTATATCCAATTTTAGCGTTTTATTGCCGCCGACCCGTTCAATTTCCCGTTCCTGCAGCACCCGCAACAATTTCGCCTGCATGCTAAGGGTCATATCGCCAATTTCATCTAAAAATATCGTTCCGTACTGCGCCAGTTCGAATTTACCCATCTTGCCGCCTTTTTTGGCGCCGGAAAACGCGCCCTCCTCATAACCGAACAATTCGCTCTCCAGCAAGGTTTCCGGTATCGCTGCGCAATTGACCTTAATTAAATGGCGTTCTTTCCGCAAACTGCTATTATGGATGGCAGCTGCCAAAACTCCTTTGCCTACTCCGCTTTCGCCGCGAATAAGCACAGTGCTGTCCGTTCTCGCCACTTTCACGGCGAGGTTCAATGTTTGTTTCAAATGGCTATTCTCGCCAATGTATTCTTTAAACGATTGCGGCAAATTGTCCCGTTCGTTCAACTGCTCTTGCAAATAATTCGCTAATTCCTTCGTCCGGTGTAATTCCCTGTCCAATTTAACCAACTCGGTTGTATTGGAAAAAATACAAATACAACCTAAAATTTTACCATCTTCAATAATGGGAACCGAACTCCCTACCGTATCAATCCCTACCGAAAGAAGATAATCACGTATGCCATGGGTAGGCACACCGGTTCTCAATGTCTGTACAGCCAGAGAATTGGGTTCAATTTCGTCCAATCTACGTCCTACTATTTTATTGACCGGCACACCTAATATTTTGGAATATACTTTGTTTGCATACACTACCGTGGTATCTATATCCAAAACGATTACAACTTCTTGCATATTGTCCAATATTTTAAATAGGAGTTTGGGATCCCAATGTTTGATGGCATCTGTAGTTATAGCGTAGGATTCTTCGCTCACGTGTTCCCCTCCAACCTGCATCATACTTTCCGGGAAGCTAAAAAGGTATATCTGTTAAAATATGCAAGAAGCTAATCGGAATGCACTACAGACTTTCTATCATTACTCATTTTCTTTCCTGAAAATTCTTTTCAGACCCTTTAGAATATCAGTTTCCGTAATATATCAACTTTTCGCAATTACGCCCCGGGATATGCCCGTCATTCGTTCAATTTGCCGGATTGAAAATCCTTCTACTTCTTTTAGCTGCCGGATGCACGCATCCCGCTCCTGTTTGGGCCAAACCGCGATCTCACGAGGCTCGCATCCGTTTGTATGCTGTAAAATCCTGTGGCGCATTTTTTCTTCGGATAAACGGATCTTTCCAGCCACATCAAAATAATCCTCAATGATGATCTGGTGCAACCGCAGCCATTCCTCTTTTCCCACAAGGTTCAATGAAAAAGCAGTGTCCGTTAAATTTCCACCTTGCACATAATCCAAATAACTGCTGTACTGATAGTCTTCCAGTTGGTTTACGACCCCAGCTTTCAATGGATTTTGATGGATATAGCAAATCAGCGGAAGAAAGTTTTCATTGACTTCCACAGGCACACTCTTAAACCGGTTCGCGACCAATGCCCCTTTCCGTTCATACTTTCGGTTGAAATACATCGCGTATTTGGTCAAAAGCCGCTTCATCGCCAGCGAAATATCCCCTTTTTGGTCTTCTTTGATCAGTAAATGAACATGTTTGTTCATTAAACAATACGCATACAGTTCAAAGGCCATATCGGATTTCAATTGCTGCAGGCTCTGCAAAAAGTAGACAAAATCGCTATCGCCGTCAAATAGAGGCTGGCGATTGATGCCATGAAAGAATATATGGTACAGTCCCGTATGGCTTAACTTTCTTGCTTGTCTGCCCATTATCTATCACTCCGCTTTTTATTCTATCATATTTAAAGGCAAAAAGGAATGTCCCTTTTTGTCCGCTTTTTCACAATCAAAATTCTACTATTGTTAACACATTATTGAAAAGGAGCCAAGGCAACATCGGCCTTGACTCCCTAAATAGACTTTACGGCGATATTATTTTTTTCTTAAGCCGAGTATCGCCCGGGCTTCATCGGGCGTAGCAGCCTCTTTATTGAATTCCTTAATGATCCTCACGGCCCGTTCGACCATTTCCGCATTCGACTTGGCCAAAACTCCCTTCTTCATATAGATGCCGTCTTCCAACCCGACCCGGATATTGCCGCCTAAGGCCAGCGCTGCATACATGATTTCCAAACTGCTTTTACCGATGCCAAACGCCGACCAATTTGCGCCGGTTGGAATCGATTCAACTAAATACAACAGTGCTTTCACCGTTGCCGGCATCCCGCCAGCAGCCCCCAATACGAATTGGAAATACGGCGGCTCCTTGATTAACCCTTTTTTCATCAGATAGTTGGTATTGTCCAGCATTCCCGCGTCGAAAATTTCTATTTCCGGTTTCACATCCACTTCCATCATCTTCCGCGCAGCCGTTTCCAGAAACTCCGGTGAATTTTCAAAAATAGAGGAGTGTCCCCAATTCATTGTCCCTGCATCCAGCGATGCCAGTTCCGGCCTTAATTCCGAAAAAGGACGGATTCGTTCTTCGATCGATGAGCCAAAATTTGCCGATGTAAGGTTGATCAACACATCACACCGCTCTCTGATGCTGTTTACCGTATAGCGAAACCGATCCATATCCATCGTCGGCACACCGTTATCGTCCCGCATATGAAGGTGAACCACAGCCGCGCCCGCCTTATACGCATCAACAGCTTGATCCGCAATTTCCTGCGGTGTGTATGGAACATATGGTGTTTGCTGCCTGGTTGTTCCGCCGCCTACTAAAGCACACGAGATAATAATCTTGTCATTGCCCATTTTTATGCCTCCTGATTGGTTGATGTTTTTCTGCAATATTTTTATGCATAAATCTTGCCAAAATTTCAACTCGCGGAGACATTTTTCATTTTTCACCGTGCCAACTATCCGTCATCAACAGTCACAGTCGACCATAAATTTTTTATACGAAACGCCGCGCCAGTTTGAGCAATACACTTTCCTTAATTTGCACGGCGTCTTCCGGACAAAGCTCTTGACAGCAATAACACCGGATACATCGATCATTATCAATGTGTACCTTCCCATTTTCCATCGTCATCGCCTTGGGCGGACAATGGGCGGCGCAACGGCCACAGCCGATACAGGCATCTGTAATCGACGGACGGGCTGTCAATTGGCTGCGGCCGAATTCAACCAACCATTTCGGCAATCGGTCTTCCAAGGCCTGCATGCTGCGTGGCTCGGCAAAATGAAGCCGCAGTGACTGCGCATTGCCAACAAAATCAATCTGTTCAAACGACGGCGTCAGTTTCCGTTCGATAGCCGCTGCAGTTACCGGTGACGTTTGCGGATCGAAACCCATCATTGTTGCCATAACCACATCCACAGCAAAACAATTCACCCCTGCCAACAAAACGCCGCTTTTTACCGGTGTTCCATTACGCGGACCATTTCCTTCCATCCCTACAATTCCGTCAACGATGGACAGAACCGGTTTGATTGCTCCTGCCAAATCAAGCAGCATCTCGGCAAATTCCCGCCGTTTTTGCATGCGAAGGTGAAATTGCGCTTTCTGCATACCGACAATACAGCCAAATAAGTTTTTGGTCGCCCCCGTAATCCCCATAAACGTATGGGTCTTCATTTTGGCGACCGAAATCACTTTATCAACTTCCGCCAGCGGGCTGGCCAGCGTGAATTTTTTTACAGTCAGACCGTCAGGGTTGGAAACCTCGATGGTCTTGGCAAAAGAGACTAACTCCACACCCTCTTCGCGGCAAACAGCCAAAATTCCGCACTTTTCCGCCGCCTTCAACGTGTCGGTAACTCCGGGTGAATCCCCCACCAACGGAACGGCGCCCTGCTGTTTTACTTTGCGGATAACGGCCCGGATCAACTCCGGATGGGTCGTCACTGCCTTTTCCGGCGGCAAACCTTCCAGCATATTCGGTTTAATTAGCACTCTATCCCCAGATTGTATCCACTGCGGCATATCGCCTAAAAGGCCCAACGCTTGCTCAAGGCCCTGCTCTATTTCCTGATACGAATAAGTATCTATTTTAATTCCCGCTACGCGCATAAAAAATCTCCCACCATATCGTTTCATTGAAAAAGCTTCTCAGAAAATCACAGTTAATAACTAATAAGGGCAGCCAGCAATAAACCCGACGACACGCTGATAAAAGCCGATAAAACCCCTGCAGCGACATTCCCTTTCGAAATTTCCGCGCTAACCTTGAACGGCGTTACCAACTCATAAAGATAACAGATAAGTATCTGAAACCCGATGCCAATCAATCCCCAGAGGATTAAATCAAACGGATTGACGGAATGAAAAACTGCCGACGCGAGCACAAGCGCCAACCCCAGTATTTTTCCGCCAAGGGTATAGGCGGCAGCCGTAGCGGAAGCGGCTTTTCCGTTAATTTCTGTCCCGCCTTCGCAGATCATTTTAAATTC
>JAGFXW010000198.1 GCA_017861495.1 Bacillota bacterium | reverse complement strand
AACTGGCAAACCGTATAAACTGCGGATGGGCTGGTTCAACAGCAGTAACTTCATCACTCCTACCTGTTCGGCACAGCCTGACAGATGGTACCGTGCGTTAAAATCGTTGGAATTCAACGTGGTTCAAGACTGCTTCATGACTCCGACCGCAATGGCATTCGGCGATATCTTCCTGCCGCTGCCGACGTTTGCCGAGCATGATGGCGTTGTTGTTACTCACTTCGGACGGAATGCTGTATCCCTGGGCGCAATCAATAAAGCTCTGGAAACTGGCGAGTGCAAATCCGACATCGAAGTTTGTATCGAATTAGGTCAAAAATTGTATCCGCATATGTGGCCGTTTGACAGTGTTGATGATTTCTTCACCAAACAGCTGGAGCCGGAACTCGGCATTACATTTGACGACCTCAGAGAACTGGGTGTATACCAACCGAAATACACTTACCGGAAATATGAAACCGGCCAATTGCGCGGCGATGGCGATCCTGGTTTCAACACGGTAACGGGTATGGTTGAATTGTCCTCGACACTCTTCGAAGCTTGGGGCGATGATGCTCTTCCGTACTTCAAAGAGCCACCGTACAGCCCATACAGCACTCCGGAACTGTTCAAAGAATATCCGCTGATCCTGACAACCGGAGCTAGAAAATTCACTTCCTTCCACTCAGAGCACAGACAAATTGCGACCTTGCGCGAAATCGATCCATGGCCGGTTATGGAAATCCATCCGGATACTGCAGCTGCCCTCGGCATCAAAGAAGGCGACTGGGTCTGCATGGAAAACATGTTCGGTAAAGCAAAAGAAAAAGCACACCTCACTCCGACTATCCATCCTAAAGTTGTTCATGCAACTCACGGCTGGTGGTATCCGGAGAAGAAAGCAGAAGAGCCGAGTCTGTTCGGTGTATGGGAATCTAACGTTAATACATTAGTTCCTCATAAACACATCGGAAAACTTGGTTTCGGCGCACCGTTCAAACAAATGATCTGTAAGGTCTACAGAGTCGATTCCTTAGAATCGGATGTCGGATTCAGAGCGTAAGACAGACTAGCAGACAATTATAGAGATAGGAGGGGAAATAAATGGCACGTAACGGTTTATTAATAGATTACCAATATTGCACAGGTTGCCATAGCTGCGAAGTTGCTTGTAAAAACGAGCACAACATTCCTCATGGCAAGTGGGGCATAAAATTAACTGAAGTTGGTCCTTTCCAAGTGACAGGTGATAAATGGGAATGGAACTACATTGCTGTTCCTACTCAACTTTGCGATCTGTGCGAAGAGCGTGTATCGCAGGGCAATGTACCATCCTGCGTTCTGCACTGCCTGGGTCAATGCATGGAGTATGGTCCTTTGGATGAACTGGCCAAGAAAATGGCTGAAAAAGGCCCACGCGTAATGATGTTTGCTCCGGTAGCCGAATAATTTAGTACGAATAAGTGAATATGTCACGATCGTCCCTTCGTAATCGAGGGGACATCGTGACATGGAAGCTTATGTTGTATGTGAATGTGTAAAATTGACTTATGTTTTGCCAGCCCTAAATGAAAAGAAGCATATGCTTCGTGCATGCAGGGATTTTTGGCGATCAAAAAAACCCTGCATGGTTATCATAGCAGGGTAAATAGAATCTTAGATCGCATTAGGGAATGCTTTGTGTATTTTCCGGCGCTTCATCTTTTGGCGGAGTCCGGAGTTTGCAAACTTTTAAGATTCCGTCGTCCGGCGCAGATTTGTGTCGATTGCACGGATTAGCGCATAGCTTTCCGGTTTGCAGGCACATAACGGTTGGCCGTGGAATTGGCGCAGGCAAATCTGCACTGCAGTTTTTGCATTTATTGCTTTCGTCACGAAAATTAAATGTTTTGCAGACCGGGCATTTTACCGGTCGTTCTTTGGGCGGTTTGCATCCGCCACAGTATGGATTGCAGGACCAGCACATGGTAATCCCCCTTTGTTCGCACCTTGTATTTTGAAAGGACAGCTCTTCACAACTGTTTTGAAAGAGTTTTCCTGTTTTCATTATAGATAGGTGGGGATAGACGGTCAACTGTTTCTTTGATTTGGTAAAATAGAGAAAAATTATATTGAGGGTGTACATTTTATTTGACCATTTATAGAATGGTATTATAATATTAATCATAGAAGGGGGTGACAGAAATGGCTGAAGAGAAAAAAGAAGAAGTGGTAAAACCAAAGAAAAAGATTGAAAAGCCGCTCAACCCGTTAGCCATGAAACCAGGGCAAAGATATGGTTCAGCGTCGTTTGCAAAAGAACCGGCGTACAAAGATCAACTGAAATTGGATGAAAAAAAATAATTTTCACGACGTTTGAAGACGCTGCTTTCAGCAATACAAGCTGCTTTTTCAAGAGAAATGAAACGATCAGATGCGAAAGCCAGCCGAACCGGTTTTTCATAAATTGGGGAGGCTGGTTTCGCTTTCTTTGTATGTGTTTATCCAAAATAAATAGCCTCCCTCTTGATAAAGTGGGAGGCTGGCCGATTGTATTACGCACGCATTATTGTTGGTTTGCGACGCTTTCCGCAGTTTTTGGGGTTAAATCGATATGTTTGTTCTTTTCGTCAATGATGTTTGTCGTTTTCATGACATGGACCGTTACATCATGTTCTGAAGTCCATTTCATGTTCAAAACCATGCTGGCGCCGGTTTCTTCATTCGCGATATAAAATTCTTCATCTTTTTTTACTGCCAGTAAAGAACCCGCAAAGTTCAGGACAAGCTTATATATTTCAGCAGGACTCACAAAATTGTTTTTCAATTCTTTTTGAACTGTTTCATCAAAGGTTACGCTCAGGTTATTGTCGCCAACTTTTGTAGTAAACATGTAAATGTCATCCACCCTTCCAAATGTGCTATGATTTTTTATTATACTGGGTTGTCTAATGAAAAGCAATATCTACGCTGGAAAGCAAATGGAGAGGAGTTTCCTTGGAATTCCTTTTAAATTAGTGGATCTGTGGCAATATTGCAAATAAGATCTTAAAATGAAACTCCAATCGCAAAAATAGACTAGCTGATTTTTCATGATTTACCTGCCTTAAGAACTTACCTGCCTTTTAATCGGCATCCTAAAAAGAGATTGGGCCTTTGCGGCACAACGGATGCGCAACGCAGATAAACCAAGCTATCAAGCCATTTTGCCCAGTTTGTAATAATTGGCATGATTATTGCAGCAGTAAATTGCAAGCAGTATAAGCATTTTATGTTACATCCGGGCTATAAGCTATATTTTAGTTCAAAAAGTCAGTAGATATCCAGACTTTGGAATTTAAATGGATATTTTGGTCCGGTAAAAAACTAAAGGAGGTGGCAGGAAAAAATAACGTTTTCTAGAACGTATTATGATTGAACGACTAACTTTATAGAAGTTGTTCACACACTCATTTACTAACAGAGGAGGTAATAAACAATGTGCTTTAGACCAGGCGGAGCCGTAAAAGCTCAAAACTGTCCAAATTGTGGCAAGAAATTGGTGCCAATCGGTGGGGTTATTCAAAAGAAATGCCCTTTCTGCAAGACTGATTTGACGCAATATGCGGACAAACAAGAGCCACCAAAAGCGTAAGTTCAAGAACAATATGAAGTCGCTTTATTAAGAGAAACGGGTTCTGAAACAAGAGTTACTCATGGTCAGATGAGCAACATTGTATTATGGATCCACTGTACACATAAAACCTAGTCTGCTCGCAAGACGTTTTAGCTACAGTGTATTTCTTATTTTGACGCAAATATTTGGTCTTTTACAAATTCATAAATGGTCAAGAATCCTCAAGTTGTGAAATGCCACAATATTTGGTCAGTAAGTTTGTAGCTTGCGTATAACTGATGGTATAATTTTACATTAGAGGAGGAATGTACGTGAGTAAGAACTTTACTATTTCGGAAGTTATCGACTCTTTGGGGGTTAACAAGTTTACCTGGGCCGTATTCTTTTTCCTTGGTATGTCCATGGTGTTTGACGGCTATGATTATATGATCGTATCGTATACAATGCCGCAAATTTCTGCGGAATGGGGTTTGAATAAAATTCAAACCGGCAGCTTGTCTTCTTGGAGTTTATTTGGTTTGATTCTCGGTGGTGCTATATCCGGCATTATTTCTGATAAAATCGGCAGAAAGAAAACGTTGGTATCGGCTATCGCCATGTATTCCTTGTTAAGTATCCCGATTTATTTTGCACAGAGTTTTGAACAGTTTGCGTTTTTTCGGGTAGCTGCAGGCGTAGGCTTAGGTGCTTGTATCCCTGTTGTTACGACGATTTTTTCTGAATCGACACCTACGAACCGCCGGGCACTGTTTATCACATTTGGTATGGCTTGGATGATCGTGGGCTGGGTTCTGGGCGGACTTATTCCTACATTGCTCGTTCCTATTTATGGATGGAGAATTTGCTATCTGATCGGTGGTATTCCGTTCCTGTATTCGATATTCATCGGCTTTAAAATGCATGAATCTGCTTACTGGTATGCAAATAAAGGCCGTAGACAGGAAGCCGTAGATATGATCAAATATATTGAAAAGACGGCTACTGGAAAATGCACCAACTGGGATCCGAATTTATTGATTGTTCCGCCGGCTCCGAAAGTTGTCGGACCGAAAGCTCTGTTCTCAAAAGATTATCGGTCAGCAACTGCTGGCGTTTGGATC
>JAGFXW010000047.1 GCA_017861495.1 Bacillota bacterium | reverse complement strand
CTTTTTTCATCATTTTCTTCACAATAACCACTCCCTGCGATCTTTTATATTCATAGTATATCTGCAAAATGTGACAAAACTATGAAGGGTTTGTGAAGAGAAAATGAAATTCCATACAACCGAACATCACGGCGGACAGTGTCAAGTCTTATCAGCTCGTTTAACATTCGCCAATTTATCGGGGATGACTTGGGCAAATTTAACAAAAAACTGCTCTAACGTCTTCATAATGACTGACTTATTCCCAATCCCTCCAATCATACTACTATCCTGTCCCATTTCAACAAACTTGCCGGTATACAAATACATGCCGATATTCCTGTCTATGACCTTGACTATTAAAAAATTCCAAGTACGCTTACAGCATAACCCTATTCTTAAACCGGATTTTTCGCAAAAAATCCAGAGGTTATGAAACCTCTGGATTTACTATTTTTTTACCGGCGCAAGCAACGCGTTTTTTAGAACTGGATTATCAATCTAATTCATTATAACTGCAGACAACTTGCGCGACCGATTTTGCCGCCACAATCAGAGAATCCTCGTCGATATCAAATTTGGGATTGTGGTTAAAGTACGCTTTATCCAGCCCTTTGGGTTTACAGCCAATAAAGAAGAAACAACCAGGAATTTTTTCCGCATAGTAGGCAAAGTCTTCTGACCCTGAAATCATTGGAAATTCAATAACCTGCTTTATATCTGGATCATTCATACTTTCCAGGCTAGCTTTAACGACCGCCGTAACCGTAGGGTCATTGTATAATGGCGGATAATCAGGATTATAAACAAGCTCACACTGAACCCCGAATTCTACTTCAATTCCAGTGATAATGCGGCGAAATTCCTTGTTGATTATCTGTTGTGTTTCAGCCGTCATATAGCGAACATCGCCTTCGAGTTCAACCCGGTCTTTGATAATATTAAAAGAACCTTTGCCATCGAACGAACCAATGGTTATCACGCCAACATCAAAAGGATTTAACCGACGGCTAATGACGGTTTGAACCGCAGTGACAAAATATGAGCCCGCAACAATCGCATCATTGGCCATGTGCGGGGAAGAACCATGGCCGCCCACACCCTGAATCGTTAATTTGAAATAGGATCTCCCTGCCATCGCATAGCCGCTACGATAACCCACAACACCCGCTTCAGCTATTGGGAAAAGGTGAACGCCAAATATAGCATCCAGATCATCCAGCACACCGGATGCGAGGATGCTTTTTGCCCCGCCGGGCGGCGTCTCTTCGGCATGCTGGTGGATAATTTTGATCGTTCCCGAAATCGATGCTTTGAGTTGAATTAGACAATCGGCAAGAACCATTAAATAAGCGGTGTGGCCATCATGTCCACAAGCATGCATGGCTCCTATATTTTTTGATTTAAATGGAGCTGCAGTTTCTTCAACGAGAGGAACCGCATCAAAATCGGCACGCAGGCCAATTGTTTTCCCGGGTTTTGCGCCCTTGATAGTCACGATGATGCCAAAACCATTGCCCACGTTCGATTGGATCGCCACGTCCTTACCCTTATAAAAATCTAAAATATATTGCGCTGTCCTTGCTTCTTGAAAGGATATCTCGGGGTTTTCGTGCAAATAGCGTCGGATTTGAATTATTTCTTCTTTGCGGGCTTCCAACATCTCCATTAACCGCTTTTTCATATTATGTATTCCTACCCTTCATTATCTGTTTCATGTCTATAAAACACTGTCCAATTGGTAGTTCGCTTACTACGCAGTTTCTGTAAAATCCCTAACTGGACCCCAGTCAATCTTCATTTCCAGGCGGACGAACGACAGGAAGATGAATTCCCCAATACAGACAAGCCAAACGTATTCCTACCGTGGTAACAAAGCAAATATACATTGGTTCGCTCCCACTGAAAAAAGGATGCGCAAAGTACAGTGCTAAAGCACCTATAACAGCAGCCAAGGCATAAATTTCTTTTTGAAAGATCATTGGTATTTCCCCAGCCAATACGTCCCGCAGGATGCCGCCCCCTACGCCTGTAATAACCCCTAAAGTAACAACCACCAGCAGAGTATCCCATCCCTGCGTGATCGCCATAGTGGCGCTTGTTGCTGTGAACGCACCTAATCCGAGCGCATCGCAGATTTGTATCAGATGGCGTACGCGAGGTATATAACGATAATAATATCCTACCCCCGCTGCGGTAACCAAACTGATCGTGATATAGGTAGCGTCACGAAAAGCCAAAGGGGGCACATTGCCAATAATCATATCCCTCAGCATCCCGCCGCCAGTAGCCGTTATTACGGCCAGTACCATTACACCAAATAAATCAAGTTCTTTTCGAATTGCCACTACCGCTCCTGAAACAGCAAAAGCAATCGTTCCAACAATTTCAAAGACTGTCCAAACCATAATGATCATGAATATCTTCCTTATTAATTTATTTAGAGCGATAAAAAAGCAAATCAGCAACTATTTCTTGATTCATTCTAACACTTCGTTAAATTGATGGAAATACCCTATCGGCCGTTCCAAATTATTTGTAGTTTGAAAATTAGAAAACCCGGCTTGCGCCGAGCTTTCATAGCGACGGTGGAAGCCGCTGGTTGCGCTTATGTACACCAGATATAGAAGACTTGCTTTAGATGGAATTATCCATCTAAAGCGCCTGTGCCCTTTGGGTATAGGCGCACTTATTTCGAGTTACAGACTGTTGATCCCTAAAAAAGGGATCTCACAGCTTATTTCATACTGGTCGGAGCGACACGATTTGAACGTGCGACCTCTTCCACCCCAAGGAAGCGCTCTACCAAGCTGAGCCACGCCCCGACTGACAAAACATATTGTACCTTTTTTTGGTTCGAATGTCAATATTCCAGACGAGTAGAACAGCTTCAAAAATCAAACAAGTACTTGGGCTCCTGCCGTATCTACCTGCAACAATAAGTAACTTGCCTTAACGCCGTTATCAGCAAAAGCTTTCACCATGGCTTCACCAATTTTCTGGTCATTTTTTTCCGTAAAAGCGATAAGACAAGGTCCAGCGCCGCTAATTACGGATCCCAAAGCACCTGCTTCCGATGCTGCCATAAAGACAGCTTTCATCCCGGGAATCAATACTTCCCGATAGGGCTGATGCAATTTATCGTCAAGCGCGCACATCAGATAATCGTACTTACCGCTGCACAAGGCACTAACCAACATAGCAGTTCGACTCACATTGAAAATCGCATCTTTTAAAGGAACATTCACCGGCAAAACCGAGCGCGCTTTATGGGTTGATAAGGAAAATTCCGGAACAGCAACAACCATCGATAAAGGACGAACCGGCGAAAAGTGCATGCAATGCACATCTTTTCCGTTTGCTACGCTGATTGCAATGCCGCCAAATAATGCAGGAGCCACATTATCAGGATGTCCTTCCATTTCTGTAGCCATATTGAGAATGACATCATTGCTTAACGTATTACCCGTTGCCGCGTTCGCCGCGACTAAACCACCAACAATTGCAGCAGCACTGCTCCCCAAGCCGCGGGATAAAGGAATTTTGTTGTCCATTACCAAACGGATTCCTTGATAAGGGCTATTAACAGCAGCCAAAACCTTACGGATAGCTCGAATAACGATATTTCGTTCATCCTTTGGCAAACTATTGCTTCCTTCTCCACTGACCAAAATTTCAACCGATCCTGACCTTGAAAGTGTAAGCTCCAGTTCATTGTAAATCGTACAGGCCATCCCAATTGTATCAAAACCGGGTCCGCAATTCGCGGTAGTTCCCGGTATGCGAACTTTTACTGTGTTAACCATAGAACCTCCCAACTTTTCCTTAGCACGGCCTTAACAGCCCGCATCATTCAGAAATACAAACAAAGCACCATTACTTAAAATAAATTAAAATATGCCACAATAGATACAGGTACTTCCGGTAGAGTTTACCCCGCCTATATTGGTCTCTATTTATTCTTCTTCAACCCGTATCACACTCTGTACCTCGCGCACTACCGACATTCCTGACAAAGAAGTGATAGCCAATCTTAAATTGGCGGTGGAAACTTTGTAAGTGATCAAAACCAATTCTGCGCAAGCATCCACCTTACGTTTTTGAATAACGGAGTTTAAGCTAACTTGCTGCGCACCAAAGGCTCCTGCTATGGCAGCCAAAACACCCGGTTTATCTTCAACCAGCAAACGGATGAAAAACGGTGATTCGGTCTGATCAACCGATTGCAATGGTTTTTGGTCGTAGCAAGTGCAAAGGATCCGACTGCTGATTCCATGGTGAATATCACGGGCTACATCAATGATGTCAGCAGTAACTGCGCTAGCAGTCGGCATTTGTCCGGCGCCACGCCCATAAAACATTGCTTCCCCTACCGCATCTCCTTTTATATATATTGCATTAAATACATCATTCACGGCTGCCAATGGATGAGTAGAAGCAATAAATGCAGGGTGAACCCGTACATTAATGCCATTTCCGTCGTCCTTAGCAATGGCTAGCAATTTGATCACGTAACCAAGCTCGCTTGCATACTCAATATCTTTCAAAGTAATATTGGTAATTCCTTCAACGTAAACATCATCGACAGAAACCCTTGTATTAAAAGCAATGGATGCTAAGATGGCGATCTTGCGGGCAGCATCTAATCCACCGACATCAGCCGTCGGATCTGCTTCCGCATACCCTTTGGCCTGCGCTTCCGCCAAAACTTCATCAAAATCAATTCGTTCACGGGTCATTTTCGTGAGCATGTAGTTTGTTGTCCCATTGACAATTCCCATGACTTCTGAAATTTTATTGGCAGTCAGACATTGTTTTAACGGACGAATAATAGGAATTCCGCCTCCGACACTGCCTTCAAACAAAAAGTCCACTTGTTTATTTTCCGCTACTTCAAATAGCTCACGGCCATAGCGGGAGACTACATCTTTGTTGGCAGTCACAACATGTTTTCCCGCTTCAAGCGCTTGCAGCATATATTCTTTGGCCGGATGTTCTCCGCCCATAACTTCAACAACAATGGAAATATCATTATCATTCAGAATATCGTCTATATTATTTACGATGAGATTTGCATCAATGTCTACGTTCCGGGCTTTAGCAGGATTACGAACCAATATCTTTTTAATTCGTACAGGCACGCCTACTTTTTGTTCGATATTGTCTGCATTGTCCGCTAATATCTTTATTATTCCAGAACCAACAGTCCCAGCACCAAGCAATCCGACGTAAATTGGTTGATTGGTTGACATAGATTATTCCTCCCCATTATGCTTGTGCCAGTATTTCTAACCGTTTAACTCCTTCTACCATCCGCAGTTTATCCAACAACGCTTCAAGATCGATAACCAATCCTGCCGTTTCAATAGAAATCGTTGCATTGGCAACACCCTGTAAAGGAATGCCTTGATTAATCGTCAAAACGCTGCCATGATCACCGGCAATTGTGTTTAAAACACGAGACAACACCCCAGATTTATGATCCAAAAGCAATGCCAATGTAACAATCTTTTCTTTACTGGCTTCATAAAAAGGAAATACGTCATCCTTATACTTATAATAAGCACTGCGACTCAATTCCACTTTTTCGACAGCTTCGTTGATAGTCTTCGCTTCACCACGTTTTAAAAGATCTTTTACTTTAATTGTCTTTTTAATTGCTTCCGGTAAAATCTCTTCACGTACGAGGTAAAAATTTGATTTTTGGTTTCCCGCCATAACACGTCCTCCTCAGTGTTCTGCAAATGGATACTAATCTTCGTACAGTAGACATTATATCTTGTGCGTTGTAAAAAAACAAGATATAAATAGAAAAAAGAATAACTATTAGAAAACCCGGCTTGCGCTGACTTATTAGAGACAGCAGAAGCAACCGATTGCACTTATGTCTATCAGATAAAATTCTATGCGTTCCGATAGACCTAGAAAACCCGGCTTGCGCCGGGTTTTAAAATCACGATCATGCATAAACTTATTGTAGTTTCCAACCGCCTGTATCAATAACGACTTCTTCCATTTCATGCGTTTTACTGCGGGTCATTAATTGAAGAACAGCTTCGTGCGGCGATTTATGCTGATACAACACGTGATAAATCTGCTCGGTTATCGGCATCTCCACTTGAAACCTTCTGGCCAATTCATGCGCAGCTAATGTTGAACGGATCCCCTCGACAACCATATTGGTTTGTGCTTGCACTTCCTCAACCGTTTTCCCTTGTGCAAGCAGAATGCCGGCACGACGATTTCTACTATGGCGGCTTGTACACGTAACCATAAGATCACCAATGCCGGATAACCCAGCGAAGGTCAGTGGATTAGCCTTCATAGCCATTCCCAGGCGTGTGATTTCAGCCAAACCACGCGTCATGAGCGCGGCCTTTGCATTATCGCCAAATTCCAGTCCATCCGCGATACCGGCGCCAAGAGCAATAATATTTTTAAGCGCCCCACCCATTTCTACACCAATAATATCCGGATTCGTATAAACCCGAAAATACGGCAACATAAATGCATCCTGGACAAATTCGGCAACCCAGCGGGAATCAGCAGCAATAACAGCCGTTGTAGGCTGTTTTCGACCCACTTCCTCCGCATGGGTTGGACCGGACAATACGGCTATCCGGCTGGACTGCAGAGGCAATTCTTCTGCCAATACTTCCGACATCCGTTTTAAAGAGCCCAGTTCCAAGCCTTTTGCCGCAGATACTAAAATAGCCTTCGGATTAATAAAAGAACGAACGCTGGCTGCAGCTTGACGTATCGCATGAGATGGAGTCGCAAAAATAATTAAATCTGCATCACTGGTTGCTGCCGTCAGGTCATGTGTTACTGTCACCGATTGCGGTAATGCAAAATCCGGTAAATAATCATTATTTTGACGGGTTCTTTGGATGCGCTCGGCAAGCGTTGCATTACGCGCCCAAAGTGTAACCGCTTCATGTCGTTGTCCAAACATACCGGCCATTGCAGTTCCCCAACTACCGGAACCAAGAACAGCAATCTTCATTGGTAATCACTTCCTCTTTAGAAAACCCGGCTGGCGCCGATCTTTAATAGCGACGGTGGAAGCCGTTGGTTGCACTTATGTATACCAGATATAGAAGACTTTCTTCTGATGAAATATTCATCAGGAGATTAGTCGCACTTATTTCGAGCTACAGACTGTCGATCCCTGAATAAGTGATCTTACAGAATGTGCGAAGAGGATAATGGTATACTCTCTGGTGTACTAAAAACATCGTCCCTTGCCGTCCGGCGGCTTTACTTTCAATTCTTCTCCCCGCAGAAGACGTTCAATATTAGGACGGTGTTTAACAATTACAAAAGCCGCAGCAAAAATGCCAAACATAAGAATTTCCGTTTTTTCGTCCAAAAACCACATGCAAATTGGCGTTAAAACAGCCGCAATAATAGAACCAAGGGAAACATAACGAGTGAAATAAACAATAGCAACCCAAACAAGAAAAACAATTAAAGTTACTTTGGGCGCTAAAATAAGAATAACGCCCAACCCTGTCGCTACACCCCGGCCACCTTTAAAACCAAGGAACAACGACCAATTGTGTCCAGCAATGGCAGCAATGCCTCCAGCTAATAATCCCAACGTCTCCCCGATCAACATCTGCCCCAAATAAACACCGGCCATTCCTTTTAACGCATCCAACAAGAAGACCCAAAACGCAGGCCATGGTCCTAAAATACGAAAAGCGTTCGTAGCGCCAATATTTTTACTGCCGAGTTGGCGGATATCAACACCACGAAGCCACTTGCCAATCAGCAGTCCGCTGGGTATTGATCCAAGCAAATAACTGGCTAAAACTGTAATCAAATAATTGTTCATTATCTGCTCACCTCAGGCATCAACTTTCTTCATCCCTACGTCCCCGAACAACCAATTTGAGCGGTGTCCCTTCAAATCCAAAAGCCTCGCGTAACTTGTTTTCCAAATACCGCAAATAAGAAAAATGCATAATTTCTGCTTCATTTACAAAAAACACAAAGGTTGGCGGGGCTACCTGGGCTTGCGTCGTATAGAATATTTTCAGCCGCTTGCCCCGTTCAGCCGGCGGCGGGTTAATGGCTACCGCATCTTCAATGACTTGGTTTAAAACGCTTGTACCAACCCGCATAGAGTGCTGGTCGGCCACATATTTCAATACCTCTGTAATGCGATGGACACGCTGCTTCGTTAATGCGGATACAAATACGATTGGCGCATACTGCATAAACGCAAGTTCGCCACGGATATTCTCCGTGTACCGCAACGTCGTTTTACTGTCTTTTTCCATTAAGTCCCATTTATTAACAACAATAATTACCCCTCGTCCTGCTTCGTGCGCATAACCGGCAATTTTCTTATCTTGCTCGGTCACCCCGTCGACAGCATCGATCAGCATCAACACTACATCAGCCCGGTCAATCGCCCGCAAGGACCGAATAATACTGTATTTTTCCACTGGCAATTCAATTTTAGCCCTGCGCCGCATTCCTGCCGTATCAATCAATAAGAAATCAATACCATTCGCAGAAAAATGGGTATCAATCGCGTCTCTTGTTGTTCCCGGCACATCACTGACAATGACTCGTTCGACGCCAAGTAGGGCATTTACCAATGACGACTTGCCGACGTTCGGCCGGCCGATAACTGCAACCTTAATAATATCGGAATCTTCTTCTGCCGGCGACTCGCCGGGCAAACGTTTAATAATCTCATCCAGTAAATCACCGAGATTAAAAAGATTTGCCGCAGAAACAGGAATGGGATCGCCGCAGGCCAAACTATAAAAGTCATAAATTTGATGTTCGGTTTGCGCCGAATCGACTTTATTTACAACAAGGATAATTGGTTTTTTTGACTGCCGTAAAATAGCGGCAACATCTTCATCCATCGATGTTGGCCCTGTTTTTCCGTCAACTACAAACAAAACCACATCCGCCTCTTCAATTGCAAGCTCAGCCTGCCGGCGAACGGATTTCATAATATGATCACCCGTATCCAAATCAATGCCGCCCGTATCAATCATCGTAAATTCATGACCCAGCCATTCAGCGTCCAAATAAATACGGTCGCGCGTAACACCGGCGAGATCATCGACAATCGACATCTGCTTATTAGCTATACGATTAAATAGTGTCGATTTGCCAACATTAGGCCGGCCCACAATCGCCACAATCGGTTTGCTCATTTTTTCACCCTCATTCTTTCCTTTTGCCGGAATTACCAGCACACCAATAATTTCATCACAACATAGTTAACGGTTCAATCCATCACCGGTCGGTCTATTTTCTAATAATTTCCTTGCATAAGTATATCATATTTTTTGGAAAAAATGCAGTTTCGCAGAGGATTCAAACAGAATGCCAATTGTACAGAAACTGCTTTAAATCCTTGGCAGAATAAGCGATTTTTACCGGAATAGTAAATTCATCGCCAATCTCATCAGGAGTAACATTATCCAGGAAAATATTTTCACCTTTGCGCAAGGCCACACCCGGAAGTATAATTCCGGTCCGCCTCCCGGTCAGATTTCGTAAAGCGTCACAAATATCCTTTCCAGTAAGTAAGCCGGTTACAGTAACACCCAAGCCAAAAAACCGGTTTTCCACCGGAACTAAACGGATATGCCGCCCCGGAACCGAAACTGTGTCAACCAACGGCTTTAAAACCTTGGCAGCGGATACACCACAAACAACATCAATCCATTCTTCTGTTGCAAGCTTGTCCGGTGAAATTTGAGTTTCTTCCCATTCTGTTAAAAAATCACGCACTATACCAATTCCGTTTTCCAATTGGGGAAAACCATCATAAAAATCATACTCTGGAATCGGAATATCTGCCGCTACATAAAATTCGTCAGCCAAATATACAAAAGTCTGCCCGCTTTCCCGCCGGCATAACTCTTGCCAGCCTTGAACCGTTTGAATTACACGAGCAGCTTCTTCTGGGGAAAATCCATACAAACTAGGGCACTGTGAACGATATTTCGTAAGCCCTACCGGCACAATCGCCATGGATAAAACTTGCGGATATAACGCGTACAAATCATGAAATGTTTTCTCAAGAGCTTCCCCATCATTCCATCCGGGACATAACACTACTTGAGTGTGCATCTCAATCCCATTTTCCGCCAAGATATTCAGTTGATTTAAAATATTGCCGGCTTGTGGATTATTCAGCATTTTTTCGCGCAAATCGCCATCCGTTGTATGAACGGATATATATAACGGTGAAAGATGTAATCGATTGATTCTCGCCAAATCTTCATGATTGATGTTAGTCAGAGTTACAAAATTACCATATAAAAAAGAAAGCCGATAATCGTCATCTTTTACATACAGACTTTCCCTCATACCGGGTGGCATTTGATCAACAAAACAAAAAACGCAGTTATTAGCGCAACAAGTTATCCCATCAAAAACGGCACTCTCAAATTCGATGCCTAAATCTTCATCGTATTCTTTTTCAATTTCAATTAATTCTTGCTCACCATTAGCCTTTTCGATCAATAAGGTTACTTTTTCTTCCGCTAAAGCAAAGCTTAAATCAATTAAATCACTAATCGGTTGATTATTCACTGCTAATAATTTATCACCACAAGCTAAGCCGACTTCCTGAGCAATACTATCTGGTACAGTACCGGTGATGATCCCTTTATATTGCATTTCTCGTCACCCCCCATTACTACTATTCCGTTAATCGCTGTTTTTTTCCTGCAATACTGGCAGAAGACCTATCCGGCAGGCCAAAAAAGCATGGCTTCAACCATGCTTTCTGACAGCATACCTTGTTATATCAATTCCACGGGCAAAGCACCATTGTTGCGCATAACCGGTAATCACAACCGGTGTCTTTTGCAGTGACGGAATATTTTCAGCCCCAACCAATAACATATACCGTTTTAGATTTGTAATAAATTGTTCAAACCACGCAATTGTCGCATCCATACCTTTTTCTTCCAGGGAACGAACAATAAGGCCTGCTATTCCAACTGCTTTTCCACCCAAACACAAGGCTTTAACAACCTCCAGAGGCGACCTAATGCCACCGGATATGATTAAATCAACCGTATCCGGAAGAATGGCTGCAGCTTCGATGGCGCTGATCGCAGTAGGAATTCCCCATTCCAACGCGTCCGTTTCCAACGAAATCCCGCTTCTGGCTGCCTCAATCGCTAAAAAATTAGTCCCACCTGCCCCGGCAATATCAATCCCCTGAACGCCGGCTTGGGAAATAACGGCAATTTGTTCCCTAGCCATTCCACAACCAACTTCTTTAACAATCACCGGTACATCAACATGAGCGGCAATTTGTTCAATATTATGTAAATACCCTGTGAAGTCGCGATCGCCTTCAGCCATGATTAATTCTTGTGCAACATTGAGATGGATTTGTATTGCACAAGCGCCAATCATGTCAATCGCCCGCTTCGCTTGGTCCGGAGAAACATGAGCCCCTAGGTTCGCAAAAACATGTCCGTCCGGATTTATTTTACGAATGACTTGGTACGATTCCCTTACCGTCAAATCTTCCAGAGCCGCATACTGTGAACCAACTGCCATGGCACAACCTGTGAGCCGGCAATATTCCGCCAAACGGGCGTTCACATCTGTAACGTCAGCAGCTCCGCCTGTAATTGCATTGACCAGGACAGGCAGTTGCAAGGGAATCCCGGCAACTGTTGTGGCCAGGTCAATATCCCCGCACCGTAAGTTTGGCAGGCAATTAGGAACAACAACCATATCTTCAAAAGCATTGGTAGCTGGACCATCATCTAATTGCATAGCAAATTTAAGATGATCTAATTTGCGTGACTGCCGCACCACATCAACTCCTTATTTTTCCCGTTTAAAGAGATGGCCTAACTTATCGCCAATTGTAACACCGGAAGGTGTTCCGGCGCTCTCTAAATATTGTTCATATTCATTGCGTTCTGCATCCTGTTGCGCTTGGACCATGCTTAACCCAATCCGTTTGGCTTTGCGGTCAACATTGATGATTTTAACAGAAACTTCCTGTCCAGGTTTTACAACTTCATCTGCATTTGTTATCCGATGTTCAGACATTTCCGAAATGTGAACCAACCCTTCAATCCCCGGTTCTATTTTTACGAAAGCGCCAAATTTAGAGGTTTTTGTAACTGTACCTTTTACAATTTGTCCTTCTGATAATTTTTCCACCTGGGCAAACCAGGGATCTTGCTGCAATTGTTTTAAACTTAGCGATATTCTTTTACTTTCTGTGTCAATTTTTTGTATCATAACTTCAACGCTATCGCCTTCACTAACAACTTCTTCCGGCGAGTTAACCCGCTGCCATGACATATCGGAAACGTGAAGCAACCCATCTACTCCACCGATGTCAACAAATGCGCCAAACGGCACAATGCGACGGACGGTTCCCTTAATAACCTGCCCAACTTCAAGCGCGGCAAACGTCTTTTCTTCCCGAATACGCTGTTCTTCTTCCAGCAAAACCCTACGGGAAAAAACACATTTCTTACGTTCACTGTCTACTTCAATAGGAATCATTGGTAAATTTTTACCAACAAATATAGTTAAATCTTCTACATATTTGTTATCGGCTTGCGATGCAGGAACAAATCCTCTTACTCCATAAACAGAAACGGAAAGTCCGCCTTTTACCGGTTCTACAACATGAACATCCACGGCCTGTTTATTCTCAAAAGCCTGTTTTAGTTTGTCCCAAGCAAGAACAGAATCCGCTTTCACCTTTGACAGTTGGATTCCCTTTTCTCCAGCATCGGCATCCACAACATACACCTCAATTGTTTGGCCTTCACTGACAACCTCGGCGGCATTTTCCGGGATCGGATAGGCTAATTCCTTCAATGGAATGATTCCTTCCGCTTTGTAACCAACATCGACAAAAACTTCGTCCTTACGGACTCCAACGATTTTTCCTTTTACGATACTTCCGGTTTCCAGTTTAGCAAAATCATGTTCTTGCGATTGCACCATTTCTTCTTCCTGCATTTTTTGTATAACCTCCTCTATAACCCAGTCAGGAGTTGACGCTCCTGCGGTAATCCCTACAGTTTCAATATTACAAAACCATCGTTCTTCCAATTCTTTCGCTGTTTCGATATGATAAACCTGTTCACAGTTACTGCGGCAAAGATCGGCTAAATGCATCGTATTCGCACTATTTTTTCCGCCAATGACGAGCATGACCTGAGCTTTCCTGGCAACTTCCAATGCCGCCTGTTGTCTTTGATCGGTTGCAGAACAAATAGTACGGCAAACTTTCATGTCTGTACTTTTTCGTTTTAATATTTCGACGATCACCGCAAACAACTCACCGGAAAAAGTCGTTTGCGCAACGACACCTATACGAGGGGTAAACGCCAAATTTTCAGCTTCTGCCGCTGTTTCCAATACAACAACGCCGGTACCGGCCCAAGCAACGATACTTTGCACTTCCGGGTGATGAGGCTCACCAATGATCACCACCGTATGGCCTTCCTTGGCTAATTCCTGCGCCGCCATTTGCGCCTTTTTTACATGCGGACAAGTCGCATCTACAATATTCAGGCCTCGTTGTTCCGCTTCCACGTAAACAACCGGGCCAACACCATGCGACCGGATAATCACCGTTCCTTGTTCAATTTCATCCAGCGAATCTACCTTTCCGACGCCCATGGAATTCAACTTTTCTACCATCTGCGGATTATGAATGATTGGTCCCAATGTCCAGGCCGGCAATTTAGTGGCCGCACATTCCAATGCCATATTTACTGCCCGTTTAACTCCATAACAAAAACCGCAGGGCTCGGCCAAAATAATTTTCATGATTACCTCCGGGAACTTATAACTCTTTACCCCGTACTATTATAGCAGAATAACGGTAAAAAGGACACAGAAAGGCAATTAATACCTTCCTGCGTCCTTAATGTGGTAAACTTTATTTAATCTACATTATTAATTATGGATCAAGGAGTGATCGTCGGTTGCGTTTTCCCGTATTCACAGAAGTTTTTGATCTCGGTATTCATACCAACCGGTTTTTCCGTCTGCCATAATTGCATCCATTGTTTAATACAATTCGCCAAGATGATAATTGTCAAGAAGATCAAAACGACACTGGCTGTACCGTTGATGGTTCCCAGCGTGGTTCCCATTTTAAAGTACATGCTGGTATTCATAGAACCAGCCGCAAGGGTCGTAACGGCAACAAAGATACATGGCGCCAACGTTACCCATGCATAATTTTTTACCGGAGCAATTTTCAATATAATCGTGGTTCCCAGTGCTAAAGCAATCGTTGCCAACAATTGATTTGCAACGCCGAACATCGGCCATATGCTGGCAATGTCGCCGCTGTATACAAGGTAACCCCAGCTGAACGATACCACCAAGCTGGTGAAGATAGAACCCGGCATCCAGCTTGTTTGTTTTAAAGGAGCATAAATATAGGTGCCCAGAACATCCTGCAGAATATAACGACCTACCCGTGTACCGGCATCAATCGTCGTTAGGATGAATAACGCTTCAAACATGATCGCAAATTGATACCAATAACTCATCAAGTGTTTCATTCCGCCGATACTGGAGAAAACATGCGCCATACCGACTGCAAGGGAAACGGCGCCACCGGGACGATGAGCAACATCCATTCCAACCAAAGTTGACAACTGAGCAATTTCTTTGGTTGGGAAAAGCGGGGCTATTTTTGCCCATACAGCAGCAGAGGTATTGATAATGAACATCTTCGGTGTAGTACCGGAACTAATCAGGGAATGGAAGCCTGAGATAGCGCCGCAGGCAATCGTGATAAACACATACGGCCAGAGCGGACCAGGAATAATCGGACCGCCGCCGCTGATGAAGCGGGTAGTCATCGGGAATTGAATGGCCGGCTGCACAACCAGAATACCAAACGCAAGCAAACCAATGGTACCGATCTTCATGTAAGAACTCAGATAGTCACGCGGAGCCAGCAACAGCCATACCGGCAGAGTTGCTGCAAAGAAACCATAGGTAGGCAGGATCACTGCCAGCTGCTTTTGCGTAAAGCTAAAAGCCGGTCCAAGTCCTTCCCATATCTGTCCAGGCATTACCCAGTGGCCAAGCATGACAGAACCCAAGACCATCAGAAAACCGGCAATGGAACCAGACCGAATAGACCCTGGAGAGATTTTAAACATCCAAAGGCCTACTACAATAGCAATTGGAATAGTTAATCCTAAAGTGAAGACACCCCACGGATTCTTAAACAAAGCATTGATAATAACAATAGCCAAACCTGCCATAGCAAGAATAATAATGAACAAAATCGCAATCGATGTTGTCACCCCTGCGATAGGACCAACCTCCCGGCGGGCGATAACAGCCAGCGACTGGCCATTGTGCCGTACAGAAGCAAATAAAATAATAAAATCATGAACAGCGCCAGCAAATACGGAACCCAATAAGAGCCACATAAAGCCAGGACCCCAGCCCCATTGAGCAGCTAAAACCGGACCAACCAGAGGACCAGCACCGGCAATAGCGGCGAAATGATGTCCAAATAACACCCATTTATTCATTGGCACAAACTCATTTCCGTCGTTGCAACGGTATGCAGGCGTTATGTTTTGGTCGTTCAGCATCATGATCTTTGTGGCAATAAACGCGGAATAATAGCGATAAGCCAACGCAAACACGCAGGCAGCAACGATAAGAAGCATTATAGAATTCATACTTTATTCTCCTTTCAATATTTTATGATAGAGATACCATACCCTCCTTTCCTAAAGTTTCTTTACTATGATACCCAATAATAGCATAATGCAAATTAAAATTGCCGACAATAAATTGCCGGCAGAATGTCAAAATCAACAGTTGAAATGCAATAATCGGAGAATAAACTGCATTACA
>JAGFXW010000197.1 GCA_017861495.1 Bacillota bacterium | reverse complement strand
GAAGATTTGATTCACCAAAATCCGGAAATTACTTCCGCGGAAAAACTGATCGAGTTTTTTGAGAAGCTGTATAATCATAAAATTACTCCCGAGGACCTTGTCAGCGTCATTTACTTTTCGGAAGTAGTACGGGGCGAATAGAAATAATCAATGAGAAAAGACGGTTCAGCTCATACCAAGCTGCTCCGTCTTTTTTTATGGGTCTTATTGCCCCAAGCATACGCCGGTTAAAGCGGCTGCCTGCAATAATTTATTATCCAGCGCAATATTGCTGGGCTTATTGGCGACTACGTTGATGGGCACGGTGATGATCTCATTTCTCTGCAACGCTACCATATCGGCGGTGCAGCCGTTAATCAATGCATTCACTGCTGCAACGCCGTAGCGGGTAGCAAGCACGCGGTCGTAGGAAGTCGGGGTGCCGCCGCGTTGAACATGGCCCAGAATGGTGCAGCGCGATTCAATCCCGGTGATGTCTTCGATTTGCTGGGCGATTTTTACCCCAACCCCGCCTAGGCGAATTTTTTCAAAGCTATTTTCCACGATACGGGCGACGGTTACTTCGCCGCCTACCGGTTTCGCTCCTTCTGCGACCACAAGTAAACTGAACAGTTTTCCCTGTCGGATCCGTTTTTTGATTTTATGGACAACCGCATCCAACTGGTAGGGGATTTCGGGAATCAAAATCCCGTCTGCTCCGCCGGCAATGCCGGAATGCAAAGCAATCCAACCTGCGTAGCGGCCCATGACTTCCAGGATCATGACCCGGTGATGGGATTCGGCGGTTGTGCGAAGGCGGTCGAGGGCCTCGGTGGCTACGTGGACAGCGGTATCAAAACCAAAGGTTCTTTCTGTGCCGGGAATATCGTTGTCGATGGTTTTGGGCACCGCAACCACCGTCGCGCCCAGTGGGATCAAATCGTTGGCTACCTTTATGGTGCCGTCGCCGCCGATAACCACCAGTGCTTCTATTTCACGGTCCTTTAGATTTTTCATGGCCTGCAGGGATTTGTCGACAAACAGTTTTTGGCCGTTTTCTGTTACGCAAAAATGGAACGGGTTATCGCGATTGGTCGTTCCCAGTATGGTCCCGCCCCGGTCCAAAATTCCCGCAACATGATGATCCCGCATGGTTACCAACTTCTATATTGTTGGCCATTGCCGTTTTGACTACCGCACGAATGACTGCATTTAATCCCGGACAATCTCCACCGCCGGTAAGTACCCCGATTTTCTTGTACTGATTCATAATTTCCGCCATCCCCCTTATTTTCGTTCGTCAGAATAATTTCTGACGGACCAACGTATACTGAACCGGGTTACCACTGCTGGGAAAATTAGGTGGAACCCGGGTGTTCTCAATAGCGTCAATTCTGCTTCAAACAAGCTGTAGCTTCTGTTTTAGTCTGCTTTTGGATTGCAGATCGGACACCCTTGCATCCGTAACGGCCTTTCCAAATGGCTTGTTTGCAGCAAGGCATCATCGGTGAAAATTTGCAAAGTTGGTCCGTCGGCAATGATCTTACCATCCGCTAAAACGACGGTCCGTTCACACAGGTCGACTACCAGATCCAAATCATGCGTGGCAATGATTTTTGTATGCTGGAAGGTCTTTAAGAGGTTAATGAGCTGGCGGCGGCAATAAGGATCCAAGCCGTCGCTGGGTTCATCCATGACCAAAATATCGGGCAGCATGGAGAGCACGGATGCAATCGCAACCGATCGTTTTTGACCGCCGGACAATTTATAGGGTGGACGGTCTTTTAAATGAACGGCACCGACGGTAGTCAACGCCGCCATCACTCGTTCTTCCGTTTCTTTTGGCGGCAATCCCATATTGAGCGGCCCAAAGGCGACATCGTCAAAGACGGTGGGCATAAACAACTGATCATCCGGATTTTGAAACACCATGCCGACACTGCGGCGAATATGGGTAAGCGTTTCTTTGTTCAAGGGATAATCGCCGATCCGGACGGTGCCGGCCGAAGGGATTAGGACGCCGATCAAGTGGGACAACAAGGTTGATTTTCCCGCGCCGTTTGCTCCAACGATGGCAACGGATTCGCCATGCAGGATCCGAAGGGACAGGCCCTTAACGGCTTTTGTTTGGTCTGGATAGGTGTATTCGAGATCTTTGATTTCAATAATATGGTGACTCACTAGTGCCTCCCAACTAGCAGGGCGCCCAGCCACTGCGGAATATTAACCATTCGGGCCGTTAGAAAAAATACTGACCAGCCCACTACATAAGCAATATCTTTTTTGGTCAGGCGATGATAGCGAAGCAGGCGGATTTCCCCATCAAACCCCCGGCACAGCATCGCCTGGTAGATTTTTTGCGCCCGGTCTATTGTCCGTAACAGGAGTTGGCCCAGCAACGAGCCCCAAACTTGGTAGCGAAGCCCGTTTCCGCGCAAGGAGCGGAGTGAATACGCTGTCAAAGTGCGGAATAATTCTTCCAGCAACACATACAGGTAGCGGTACAGAAACATCAGTTGGATGACAAAGACCCGCGGAATATGCATTTTTAACAGTGCGGAACAGATTGCATCCATGCCGGTAGTTGCCACCAAAATAAGCGCGGCCGAGATCGCCAATATAAACCGAAGGAGAATGGAAATAAACGAGATCCAGCCGTTGGTCACTAACAGAGGGCCAAGTTGCAGGCTGGGCGTGTGATCCAGCAACGGATTAAAAATGCCGATAAACACCACAAATGGCAAAGCGATCAAGACCCGTTTGGCAATAATCGAAAACGGAACGGCAGCCAGATTCATCAAAACGACTGGATAGAAGAACAATGGCAATAGTCTGCTAACCTCATATTTTGAAAAAGAAGCAACCACGATCAAAAAAATCGCGGTTGTCATGATTTTTATGCAAGGATTGAGCCGGTGGATTTTCGTGTCGCCGGCGGCCAGTTCATCCAGACGGCGCAGTTCCAGCCAGCGAGATTCAAAATTAAACATAAGAACTCCTAAGTTAGTGCTTGGTTGATAATGTGGCTTGCAGCCCTTTACCAATAAGGCCGGCCAACAGCAACGTTAAAATTGAGCCTGCGATGCCGGCGGCAGATGTGCCGCTATCGATACCCGGCCAAGCGGTTGATTTTTTACCAGTAACTTCCTCTTCTGTGCTTGCGTCCGCTTTTGCCAGTGTATAATCAGGGAAAACAGCCGTTTTCTTCTGGAGCACGGCAAAAAAGTCATGCAGACCGCTTTGTCCTTTCAATTCTTCCGGTCCGGTAATGGCCGCGATTGACCATTCCAAGCCGTCAGGGTTGTTGGAAGCAAACCAGGATAATCCACCGGCGGTAACCAGGGTTATCGCCAGAAAACTTACCAGAATCGGTTTCAGGGCAAGCTTGCCTAGGGGTTGGGTTCGGAGAATTTCCGGGCGTTCCCGCCAGACAAAAAGGATTACGGCGGTTGTAACCAAGCCTTCCACCAAACCAATGGCCAAGTGGATCGGCTGCATCAATAACAGGAAGGCAGTAACCGGCAATTCAGACAGGCCGGAGAAAAAGGTTTCCAAAACGACGCCGAACGCACCGAGCTGAAGGCCGATAACGGAAGCCGCAGTTATGGCTAAAAACAGCCGGCGCCGCGATGGTTCCGGGCCGATGATTTGCCGATAGATCAAAGGATACGCTATGAAACAAGGGAAAAATCCGAGGTTGAAAATATTGCAGCCAAGCGCCAGGAGACCGCCGTCGGCAAAAAACAGAGCCTGGACGGTTAAGACCGAAGCGATGGTTAAAAACGCCGCCCACGGGCCAAGCAAGATTGCCAGAATCATTCCGCCGCCGAGATGTCCGCTCGAACCGGTTGCCGGAATCGAAAAATTGATCATTTGCGCTGCAAAGATGAAGGCGCCCAAAACTCCCATCAACGGGACTTTCTTTTCATCCAGGTTTTTTTGCACTTTTTTGGCGGAATACGCGGCCAAGCCAGCCGTGACTGTCCACATTGCACCGCCAACGGCAGGCGATAATAAAGCATCGGCCATATGCATAGTATATCACTCCTACATAAATGAATGTAGACTTGCTTCAGGTGGAGTTTCACAGGCATTGGTGACTCCACCTGAAGCTTAGTCGAATTTACTTCGAGTAGAGCCTGTTAATCCCCGGCCTAAAAGGGCGGGGGGGCTTACAGGCTGTGTGAAGATAAAATAAAGGCTACGAAGCATCCTAATTCATTTAGGATATGACTTTCGTAGCCATTTCATTTCCAAATATAAATAATGAAATCGAAACCGGGAACAGCAGATACCTTCAGATATCTATCGCAACCATTAATATTCGACGAGGAGTATAATAATCCTTCTGTGAAAAAATATTATCACTATTTTTTCTGCACGGCCATGGTTTCCATAAATGATTTTAATTCGCCAAACCAAGAACGCTGCTCGGCCAGCGGGATGCGGTTTAAGCCGCTGGAAGAGGATACGACAAAATCGGCAATTCCTTCGACCACGCTGGATGGTTGCAAACCGCAGGAAACCGAGGTGCTGCGGGCAAACTGGCGGTAAACTCCGATGCCTACATAACAAGCGATTTTAGGCCGGTAATCCATCAATTTTTTTTGCAGCGGGTAATCCCATAGCCCAATTTTAACAGTGCCTGATCTTCTTCCGCGCGATATTTGCGATCGGTAAGACCGGCATCAAACAGCAGACCCCAAAACCGGTTGGAAGGGCCGGCGAAATGATGGCCCTTTTCCGCAGATACAAGACTGGGATTAAAGCCAATGAACAAAATGGTGAGCCCGGGCTGGATAACGTCAGGAAGGGTATTCATGCTGAACAGATTACCCTTTTTGCGCTTTCGCCCAAGAATCGCGTAAGCCTACGACCCGGTTGAAAACAAGGGCGCCTTCTTTCGAATCGGCGATATCGGCGCAGAAATAACCAAGCCGTAAAAATTGGTACCGGCTGCCCGGGGCTGCGTGCTGCAAGCTGGGTTCCAGCATGCAGGTGGTTATGCGTTGCAGTGAATCTGGGTTAAAATCATTTTTAAAATCGTCGGTGTCTTCGGTTTCCTCATCTTCCATTTGGTTCTCGGTTTTTAACAAATAATCATAAAGGCGAACTTCAGCTGGAATTGCATGTTGAGCCGAAACCCAGTGCAAGGTGCCTTTTATTTTGCGGGCGCTGGTGGGTCCGCCGGTTTTCGATCCTTCGTCATACGTGCAATGGACTTCGATGATTTCTCCATTTTCTTCATCTTTGACTACCGATTCGCATTTAATGATATAGGCATGCTTCAACCGGACTTCCTGGCCAGGGGCCAGCCGGAAGAATTTTTTCGGCGGATTTTCGGCAAAATCCTCTTTTTCAATGAACAGTTCGCGGGAAAAAGGAATCGTACGGCTTCCCATTTCCGGTTGCTCCGGGTTGTTTTCCGCAGTCAATTCTTCAACCTGGCCGGCAGGGTAATTATCGATGATTATTTTTAGTGGGTTTAACACCGCCATGGCTCTTGGGGCCCGGCTGTTCAAATCCTCCCGGATGCAATGTTCCAACAGGCCGACATCAACGGTGCTGTTGCTCTTGGCGACGCCGATCCGTTCACAAAAATCGCGGATCGATTCCGGCGTATAGCCGCGGCGGCGCAAGCCGGAGATGGTTGGCATCCGCGGGTCATCCCAACCGCTGACAAATCCCTGTTCGACCAGTTCCCGCAGCTTGCGTTTGCTCATTACGGTATTGGTCAGGTTAAGACGGGCAAATTCAATTTGCTGCGGATGATAAATTTCTAACGCATTTAGTAACCAGTCGTAAAGCGGCCGGTGTTCCTCAAATTCCAATGTACAGATAGAATGGGTGATGCCTTCTATTGAATCGGAAATCGGGTGGGCGTAATCGTACATCGGGTAAATGCACCATTTGTCGCCGGTGCGTTGGTGGTGGGCCCGGAGGATCCGGTATAACGCAGGATCGCGCAAGGTCATGTTTGGCGACGCCATATCGATTTTCGCCCGCAATATGCGCGAACCATCCGGGAATTCGCCGTTTTTCATCCGTTCGAATAAATCGAGATTTTCTTCGACGGAACGATCCCGGTAGGGGCTGTTTTTGCCGGGCTCTGTCAAAGTGCCCCGGTACTCCCGCATTTGCTGCGGCGTTAAATCGCAGACATAGGCTTTCCCGGCCCGGATGAGTTGAAGGGCGTATTCATAAAACCGGTCAAAGTAGTCGGACGCGTAAAAGAGGCGGTCGTCCCAGCTAAAGCCGAGCCAACGGACATCGGCTTGGATCGAGTCGACATACTCGACCTCTTCTTTTGCAGGGTTCGTGTCGTCAAACCGCAAATTACAGACTCCCTGGTTCTCTTTGGCGATACCAAAATTCAAGCAAATGGATTTTGCATGGCCGATATGCAGGTAGCCGTTTGGTTCCGGTGGGAAACGGGTATGGACGCGGCCGCCGTATTTGTTCGATTTGTAATCTTCGTTAATGATTGCTTGGATAAAATTAGTGGAGATAGACGAGTTTGTGGTCATTGTAGTGACTCCTTCGTTAATAGTATTCATTTTTTGTTCGCCGTTTATTGGCTATTTCCTGCCCATAGAACGCGAATGCGAAGGATTTGTGCAGAATAGTTTATTTTTCGGTCTCCCTGCGGCGGATGAGTCCGGCAAAAGGCCGCCAAGGTGCTGTTTGAAAAATTGACAATGTTGTTGTTAAGGTATAGAATAGCAAACGAAGCAATATATTGGGGCATCGCCAAGCGGTAAGGCATCGGACTCTGACTCCGATATCCTAGGTTCGAATCCTAGTGCCCCAGCCATTGATTTTCCTATATTCTTGCTCTGGAAAAACAAAAAAAAACAGCATCGAACGTCCAATTGTAATATAAAAACCCATGCCGCTATTCACTGCCGGCGTGGGTTTTGTTTTCTTCGAATAGGTTGCATTCGCAAAGTCCAGATGGTTCGTTAGCGTTGGTGAAACTATGAGAAGGTATTGAATTATATCTTTTTCTCGATCGATGCAGCACTATTATCGGCTATCGTTGATAAATAGGAAACGATGATAAAACTAAAAATTAAGCCGGCTGAATAGGTGAGATAAGCAGTAATTGCGCCGAATAGAATATAAGCGAAGGATACTGTTGTTTTTCGGAATGAAAGCAGTTTTTTTTGAAACACAATTACGGCATAAATTATAGTGGCGTAAATAACCACGACGATAGTTACGGCGCTGACAGCAAAATCGGTATTTTTTGCAAATATCATCCCTACCAGAGTAGCAAGCAAAAATCCTAATAATACATAGAAGATGTAAAAACCGTACGCCTGACGTGTAGTTCTTTGCAAATTGAATTTCGTTAATTTTTTAAACATCGAGCACCTCATTTCGCTGATTGCCGTGCTATATCGCCTTGATACTTACCGAACGTTTCCTTCACGATCCAACCGGATGTGTAGCATTCTAGACAAGATTTGGATTGTTTTTTCGTTCCAAATCAAATTTAATAAGCTTCATCATGTTGACCTCCTTAGAACTGTCGGGGACGACATTCTCCCAGGTAGGGTTATCAAACTTTGTGTGATAATTATTTTTATCATCCCAGCCATATCCGTAAAACTCAACAATGCGATATTTACCAGCCATACCCATATTGTTGCTAACAAACTTATATTCAATTTCAATGTTTTCGAGCGACATCTTAAATGGAGTTTCGGGGCTATGCTTTTTAACACAATACTTAATCCAGAGATTCGCGGTATAAATTTGACAAGTTGTTGTTTCTTCCGAATTGCTAATAAATGTAATGGTATCTACCGCAACGGATTCGTTTTTTCCTTCGTGAAAGGTATACCAGCGCATTGGTACAAAGGAATTGAATGATAAGACCCGTTTCAACAAAATGCCCCCCTTGTAGATAATGAAAGTTATTAAAAAATTAACGAAACCCATTCCTGTCAAGTAGTGGGTTGTTTTTATATATAAGCTGCGTCGTATCTCTAAAATGCAGATAGTTCTTCTTGACTAAGTCCATGCGTTCATGGAACACTTTTATTCTTTTGGCAAATTTTTCATTTCCTTTTATTTCTTGTGCCCTAAAAATCACTGCCCCTATTTATTATAGTAAACTATCTGTTTACTATCCAGCAAACTAAAAATTTACAGAAAAACAGTTGAGATAATTTTTTAGCCTACCACATCATATAGTCAACGTTACTTCCATTTGGTATATCCAAACCCCAAAAAGGGAAAGAAGCCTGCAGGCGAGAAACTGTTAAGGAAAAGAGCAGCGGAAAAGAGGAGATTATGGATGCAGAACGGCACGGTTCGCCTGGGCATTTATCAGCATTACAAAGGGAACCACTATGAAGTATTGGGTGAAGCGACCCATAGTGAGACCATGGAAAAACTAGTGTTGTACAAGGCGTTGTACGGTGAATTTGGATTGTGGGTACGGCCGAAAGCGATGTTTTTGGAAACTGTGGTAGTGGAGGGGCAGGAAAAGGCTCGGTTTGCCTATATTGGGCAGAGTAAAGACCAACGCCTTTAAGTTAGGCTGCCATGGATCGCCAGCCAAATACACGGTGGTTCTTGAGAAGTCCATTCTACCCGGTGCCGTTCATGCGACGGAATGAACAGCCAATCGCCAGCCCGTAATGTTTGCGTGCAGCCGTCGGGCCAGGCCAAACGCGCCTCTCCTTGGAGAAGGGCGACCCATTCATCGCTACTTTGGTCGTACCAAAAGCCAGCCGGCGATGCCTGGCCGGTAGAAATGATCCGCTCAACGCGGATGTTGCGGCCTGACAGTATGGTTTCGAAGAATTCCTCGGCGAGGGGGAGTGAAGGCAAGGTGAACAAATTCAAGGCGATCCCTTCCTTTTCATGGGTTTCATTAATCTTAGTATAATCAGATTGCGCCCTTCTGTCGACAGCGGAGGCCGGAAGGGCGAGGAAAAAGGTTTTTTAACCGCAATAGGGAATACTATACATAGTAGTTTTTTGAACATTGCGACAATGGCGGACGAGAAAACAATCACCCATTTTAAAGTAGAGGTGATGGGCACGTGCCGGAACGGTTAGTGACGAAAGACGAGCAAAATTTGACGAACTGGCGGCAATTTATTGCCTCGCATACGTTGGTCCCGAATAGTGTGCGGGCGGAAATTGCCGCTTCGTGGGAGCGCTGCTATGCAGCCGGGGTGAACTCCTTTGACGGGGTGAGCCATCGGGTCTTGCCATCAGCGGAGTTGAAAAAACTGTTGCTGACGAAGCAAGCCCTGATTGAGATCGCCAAACCTTTTATGAACAATCTCTACAATTTTGTGGCCGGGTCGGGTTTTCTTGTGTTACTCACGGATGAGCAGGGTTACATAGTAGAACATATTGGTGATCCGGAGATTTTGGCTCAGGCGGCGGAATTGCAGTTTTTTCGCGGTGCAAATTGGACGGAACAAGAAGTGGGTACAAACGCCATTGGTACGGCGCTGGTGTTGCAGCGGGCGCTGCAGGTAGCCGGAGCGGAACATTATTGCCAAAAGCACCATACCTGGACCTGTTCGGCTGCGCCGGTGTTTGATTTCCAGGGGCAATTACTGGGGATTTTGAATTTATCAGGACCGTCGGCGGCAACTCATTTGCATACCTTGGGGATGGTTGTCGCTGCCGGTGCTGCGATTACGGCCCAACTGACCATCCAGAGGCAAAATCATGAGTTAACGGTGACCAACAGCCGGTTAACCAATATCTTTAATACCATGTCCGAAGGCTTGATCATGGTGGACCGTTTGGGAATCATTCAAGCCTTAAATCCTGTTGCGCGCAAAATCCTGGGAAACGATAAAGAATTGCAGGGGACCTTGGTGGAAAAGCTATTTGGAAAAGAAGGAGCATGGACGCGAAAAATCGTCAATGACCGTCAATCCTATACGGATATGGAAATTATGGTGGAAACAAAACGGGGACTGCTGCATTGTTTGGTGAGCGGAGAACCGATCATCGATGAAATGGATTTAGTGACCGGCGGGGTCATTCTTTTGCAGCCCATTCAGCAAATTCGGAAATTGGTAAACCGCTTCAGCGGCAATTTCAGTACCATGAAGTTTAGCGATATTATTGGTGAAAGCAAAGAAATTCGCGAAGCCGCGCACACGGCAGCATTGGCTGCCAACAGTAAAGTCAGTGTTCTTTTAGAGGGAGAAAGCGGCGTCGGCAAAGAAATTTTTGCGCAGGCGATGCATAACCAGGGGGTTACCGCGGATGGTCCGTTTGTGGCCATTAACTGCGGGGCCATTCCCAAAGAATTGATTGGCAGCGAGCTGTTCGGGTATGAAGATGGTGCGTTTACCGGCGCCAAACGGGGTGGAAAACCGGGAAAATTCGAAATGGCCGATGGCGGTACGCTTTTTTTGGACGAAGTCGGTGACATGACCATGGAGGAGCAGATTGCCTTGCTGCGTGTTTTGCAGGAACGCAAGGTAGTCCGGGTCGGCGGGTCGAAAGTGATCCCAGTTGACGTCCGTGTGATTTGCGCAACGAACAAAAATCTGCTGGCGGCTGTTGAAAAAGGAACTTTTCGCCATGACCTGTATTATCGTTTGAACGTGGTCCGCATTGTCATTCCGCCGTTGCGGGATCGAGGCCAAGACAAGATCCTGTTGTTCCGTCATTTTTTGGACAGCATCAGCCGCGAGCGGAATTGGCGCTATGAGCTGGATCCGGAAGTGATCTTGCAGCTGCAGCAGTACCATTGGCCGGGCAATGTCCGCGAAGTGCACAATATTGCCGAGCGGGTCGCCAGTTTGGCGGAAGGTCCGCGGATCACCCTGCGTCAACTGCCGGCGGAACTGTTTGGCAATTCGCCGCATAAACCGGAAGTCACACCGGATCGGATTTTCTTACCTGGCGGAGTGGCGGCCAACCGGCAAATCAGTAAGCAAAAAGCCGAGGAAGAGGAGCGGAAGTTGATCTTGAATATCCTCGACCGGCAAGGGGGGAATATCAGCCGTTCGGCCCAGGAAATGGGGGTGGCGCGCAGCACGTTGTACCGCAAGCTGCGGCAATATACGATTGACGGGTAGGGTGGGGCGGCAACTTGCCGTTTGTAGCAAGTTTGTTGTGCTGCGCTACAGTGATCGGACAGTTTACCGCTACAAAAGGCGACATTGTTAGCCGGATGTCATTTTTAACAGCGTAAAAAAGCATTTTTCCCTAGAAAGAACCTGAAGAGGACAGGTTCTTTTCGTTTTTATAGTTTATATGTATTTTCAGAATATTATGGCATTGATTTTGCTATTGGTATAGTGGTAGTGACCTTTAGAATTTTCATGGTACACGAATAGGGCGATATTGTGGAGTTTGGCACGGGGGCTGATTTGCATGGCGGGGATGTCACGAAGGCGGCGCAAAAAGCAATAAAAGACGCGATTTCCCATTGTTGTTTGTGTGGTTTGTTTGACATTCTCCATATCCAGGATCCCAACAGGATGGATATTGAAGTGAAAATCGGCTGCCCACACCCGGAAAAAATTGACCGTCTGGCTGTTCTTTCAGCGGTTCCGTTTGGAAAAACACAGCTGGAGGTAGTGGATGGCGGTTTGAGTGTGCCGGGATTAACACTGCCGGAGCTTGGTCCGGGCGATACGATTGTGATTGCTGTAGCCGCGCTTACGGTGTATGTAAATGTCGATTTTTAAGTCCGCAAATAAGGAAGATAAAAAGGGGGAAACGTGGATGGAACTCACCAAAGAAAAATTACTGGGCTTTTATGAGACCATGATGACGATCCGAACCTTTGAAAGCAAGGCGGTTGAACTATTTGCGAAAAATAAATTACCGGGCTTCGTACATCTGTACTTGGGCGAAGAAGCGGTAGCAACCGGCGTCTGTGCGACCCTGGAAAAAACGGATTATATCACCAGTACGCACCGTGGGCATGGCCATCTTATTGCCAAAGGCGGCAAAGTGGACTTGATGATGGCGGAATTGTTCGGCAAAGCGACCGGCTATTGTAAAGGAAAAGGCGGGTCTATGCATATTGCAGATGTAGACCTGGGGATTTTAGGGGCAAACGGGATTGTTGGCGCCGGGTTGCCGATAGCTGCCGGAGCGGCGTTTGCCAGCAAGTACCGGCAAAGTGATGCCGTGGCGGTTTGCTTTTTCGGCGATGCCGCCTCCAACCGGGGGACGTTCCATGAGTCGTTGAACATGGCTTCGATTTGGAACTTGCCGGTTGTGTATGTGTGCGAAAACAATATGTACGGGATTTCGCTATGCCAGCGTGATCATATGAACATCTGCGATATTTCCGATCGTGCGTCCGCGTATGGAATCCCGGGCATTACGGTTGACGGCAATGACGTCATTGCCGTTTTTGAGGCGGCGTCGGAAGCGGTCAAGCGCGCGCGCCGGGGCGATGGTCCCAGTTTAATTGAATGCAAAACATGGCGGCAGCGCGGTCACTTTGAAGGGGATCCGGCTATTTATAAGGAT
>JAGFXW010000357.1 GCA_017861495.1 Bacillota bacterium | reverse complement strand
CCATTACGCATACAAACTATTGGAAGACGCTTTAAACATCCAAACCATCTTTTTCGCACAGAAAACGCAATCCGCCACCATGGATTTGCATCTGGCTTTTGTTGACTACCTGGAAAAAGGCGATATCGCGACAGCGATAACCCTTTTAAAAGCAGATATTGAAAATCTTCTGCTTTTAAGTACTGCCCCCACCCCAGTTCAGCGCAATAAAGAATGATACACATCACCAGCTCTCTATTCAAAATACAGCTTAAACCCAGCAATCCAGCAATAAAATCGAATTGAAATTTTATCCGTAGCCATACAGAAATCCCTCCGGCTCTGCCGGAGGGATTTCTGTATATGGCACCAGTAGAAATTCTTTTTTCATTTTTGACCAAGTTTCTTGTCGGGATAACTGCTTCTAAAGTTCATAGGAAAGCGCGACATTGACACTCACCGTCATAGAACCAGCTCCTACAGGCGTTCCGGCAGCATCTTGTTTAAGAGTGGCTGCGTCACCCGTATAGACCGGATTGTTCCGCGCGGTTTCTACCACAGACGCCAGTTTCCCCAAGCTCACGCCAAGGGCATCGGCAATAATCCCGGCTTTTCTTTTGCCGTCCAAAACCGCCATTTTCAGCAATTCATCCCGAATGGCTTTGTCATCTTTTAAACCGAACCGCAAGCCCTGAAACTGATTGGCTCCCGCCCGGAATGCCGCATCAATGACTGCGCCCGTCTTTGTTAAATCATCCACGGCAATAATCATAGTATTTTGCAGCCGGTAACCGCTGATAACCTGAGTTGCCGGCTCTTTGGGGTCTTGTTGCCGGTAAATTGGCTGAAGGAAAAATTGGGAAGTCGTAATTTTGCTTTGATCCACACCTACGTCTCAGCGTGGCCAGCCACGGTGACAGTTGAGGTTTGCTTTTCCGCCGCCCAAACTGCCGGCGCAGTCAAAAAAATCACCATCATTATACTCATGAAAACCCAAGAGATTTTTTTCGCACGCATATTTCATCCCTCCATAAAATATTTATCAACATTACTAACGTAATTTCACTAAAAAAGTAACGCAATAATACTTTATCTAATCCGCCTTTGTTACCTTTACCAGTTTGACGGATACGAGAATATCGCTGATCTTCCATTGCCCATTTTCATAAAACCAGGTAGAAGTAACGGTTCCCAAACGATCTGCGTGATAAGCCCCGGAAATTTGCTGTATACCGCGCAATTCATCAAGTCCGTCCTGGTTGCTATCAACGATGGCCAAAACCGCGAAAGGATCAATCCAAGGAGTACCCCCTTTTTTGCCGGTTGGAATACCATCTTCCGTGTAAAGGCCCAGCCGCTGGTAGTCGGCTTTGGCATGGACCCGATCGAAAGTGATCGATTGCCCCAGTTCCGGAAATGCGACGCGGACTTGATAATCCGGCAAAAAAGCACCTTCGATAGAAACTCCTTTGTTGTTCTTTTCGTTGAACAGAATTCGAGGCTCGCCGCCGGCAAAAGAAACGATACGGTTGTCAACAATACCACCGGATCCGCCGGTTGGAGCCGATACGAAAAAGGCGGGGAGGTCTTTGTTCAGCAAAAAGATTGGCTTGAGTTGAGGAGAATAGCCTGCCATAGAAAGGGATTGCACGTCTTTTTGGCCCGTAGCGCCATCAATGAACGCCAATGCTAAATGCCGGAAGTAGTTGGCGCTGATGGTTTCTTTACTGCCGGTCAAAAACAGCGTATCAGCGATACCATCGCCGGTTATATCGCAAGTCATTTCTTGCAGAAGTACAGAGTTTTCGGGGAGCAGATTGTCCCATTCCGGTCCGAGCTGGCTACAGGGGGATGTGACGCCAGAGTTGCTTTGGCAAGAAATTGTTGCGCCAGCCGGGGCAGCAAAGGCAAGTGAACCCATCGAATAAAGCAAGAAAACAAGAAACAAGGCAATGCGGATCTTGGTCTGCATGATAAACAAACTCCCTTCAAAACATATTCTGCTCTTCCTTCCGTTTCGTCAGGTTACCCCCTTAATGGCAATCTAATTTTAATTTATTGATAATATAGTCAAAGCCAAAACGTCTGTACTCTTCCCAAAAAAGACTTCGGTCCCCAGGAAATTCCGCAGGTGCATGCAGGCGCTGCTGTTCACTGAGAGTTTCTTCTTGCGGGCGTTCTTCAATGATCAAATCTTGGCGGCATTCATGAAATAAAGCGTCACCTCGGGCCGTATTGACCAAGATAACGGATACCCCCAGCGGGTTAAACCATTCAGGGCTGTATTTCTCAATTCCAAAATAATCGCCAATCGTCAAATCCGAAACGCGGTGAATGTCAGTAAAATAACATTGCGAACAGGAAGGGCGTGTAATGGTGCCTATTTGAAAAAACAATTGGTAAAAGCGGTCATCTTCCTGCACTTCCGTGTTTTTGTCCGTCATAAAGAGGAACCCTTTATTGCTGTTCGCCCTGTTCCATTCATATTTTTTGGAACGAAACTGCACGCCGGTGAGTTTTCCGCCATTTTCCCGTTCAAG
>JAGFXW010000196.1 GCA_017861495.1 Bacillota bacterium | reverse complement strand
TCACAGGGGTTTATACTCCGACCGAAGCCGCAGTGGTAGCCGTTGTCTATGCCTTCGTAGTGGGGTTGGTGATCTACCGCGAATTAAATCTCAAACAAATGCCGGAGATTTTCGTGCAGGCCGCCAAGGCTACCGCAGTCGTTCTACTGGTTTGCGGGGCGGCGACAGCAGCCGGATACATGATTACTACCGCACAGGTTCCCCAATTGCTGCTTCGCACGCTGGATCAGCTTTCCGGCGGGAATGTGCTGCTGGCCATGTTCTGGATCAACGTGCTGCTCATTATCGTCGGCTGCGTTATGGACCTGACGCCCGCATTACTGATTTTGGGGCCCATGCTGTTGCCGGTTGCCGAGGGGTACGGACTTGATCCGGTATATTTCGGAGTGGTTATGGTAGTCAACCTCTGTATTGGACTGATCACGCCGCCGGTAGGAACCGTTCTGTATGTCGGGTGCGGCTTATCCAAAATCTCCATGGGTGAAATTGTAAAGCCATTGCTGCCCTTCATATCGGTGATGTTTGTCGTATTGATGCTCATCACCTACATTCCGGGCCTGATCACTTTCATTCCCAACATGGTAAGCAGATAGACATTTTTCATTGATTCCATTTTTCATCTGGGTTTTTGCGGCTACGGCCGCACAAATAAAAACCAACAAGAAAAGAGGGGGAAAAAGAGTGAGTAAAAAATGGTTAGTGCTTGCAATGGTCATGATGATGGCCGCTACCCTGTTGACAGGTTGCATGTCTTCCGAAAAGAAACCGGATGCGAAAGCAGACCCGGCGAAAGCTGCCGCTACCGGCAAGAAAGTGATCCGCATCAGTATCGGCCTGAACGAAGTACATCCGGAATTCCTCGGCCTGAAAAAATTTAAAGAAGAGATCGACAAGAAGCTCCCCGGCAAATATGACATCCAGTTGTATGCCAATGCGCAGCTTGGCGATGACGTCAAGACCACCGAAGCCGCCCGCATGGGAAATCTGGAAATGACGGGACCCTCCTCTTCCCCATTGACTGGAATCGTGAAAGAACTCGGCGTGTTTGACTTGCCCTTCCTGTTCCCGAATACAAAAGTCGCCTATGAAGTCATGGATGGCCCGGCCGGACAGAAACTGCTCGACCTGATGGAAGCCAAAGGACTCAAAGGTCTGGCATACTGGGAAAATGGTTTCCGGCATCTAACCAACAGCGCACACGAAGTCAAAACGCCTGCTGACGTGAAGGGCCTCAAAATTCGCGTCATGCAGAATCCGATCCATCTGGCGACATGGAAAGCACTCGGCGCCAACCCCACCCCAATGCCTTTCAGCGAACTGTTCACCGCTATGCAACAAAAGACCGTAGATGGACAAGAAAATCCGATTCCGACCATTTACCTGTCGAAATACAATGAAGTCCAGAAATTTGTCACGCTGACCGGTCATGTTTACACACCGCATCTGTTGATCATCAGCAAGAAAGTTTGGGACGGAATGCCGAAGGACGACCAGAAGGTATTCCAGGATTCGGCTTATGTCGCTCGCGACTATGTCCGAACAATCAGCAAAGAAATGAACGATTCCCAGATCGCCAAGCTGAAGGAAGCAGGCATGACTGTAACTGCGCTAAGCCCGGAACAACTCAAAGCGTTCCAGGACGCGGTGCAACCTGTTTATGCCGAGTACACCGACAAGATTGGCAAAGGCACAGTGGATGAGATTGTCGCAGAAGTAAAAAAAGTATCTGCCAAAAAATAACTTGGGAAAAAAACGAGAAGGAGAGCGGTTCAAAGAAGGACGGCTCTCCTTCTTTGTGTTTTGGGAGTACATATTGACTAAAACATATAATTATTCTCGCATAGGAAGGGTTTTGGCGAAAAATATGGAAGATTAAGAAGCCAGATATTTCAAAAATGGTCATTTTATAACGATGTGGACAGGAGCCGTTCGATGTTGTTGGAGATCAATGAGGGTAATTTGACTGAAATTGCAAATCCGAAATTCAGGGAATATGCGCAAATTTATTCCAGGATATATGGACAATTTCTTGAACATATAAATACTGATGGCTTAGAATTGGATAGCTGCATTTCGACAAACAAAACTGAGCAGAAAGTGCGTTTTCCGGAGAATAAGGTGAAGCATCGCAATAATAACCACAGTATCCATGTTAATTGGATGTCACCTGCCTGCAAGGCGTGCAATAAAGGGCAAAACAGTGCTACCTTTTATTTGTCTCTTCAATGCCATCGGCATTGCTATTACTGTTTTAATCCAAATCAGCAGGATTATGACGAACATACCGCACAGCAACGCGATAGTATCAAGGAATTGGATCAGATCAAGCAGACAGGCGGGAACCTAGACTATATTGCATTAACTGGTGGCGAACCATTGCTGCATCCAGAGGCGACGGTTCAATTTTTTCAAGAAGCGAAGCTGAAATTTTGTCGAGCGCACACCCGGCTTTATACATCGGGCGACTTACTGGACAAAGCAATTTTAGACAAGCTTGAGCAAGCCAGGTTGGACGAAATCCGTTTTAGCATTAAATTGGAAGACTCTCTCCAGAGAAGACGGAAGGTCATGGAAATGATCCGTATGGCGAAGGATATCATTCCCTGCGTAATGGTTGAGATGCCAGTTATTCCAGGGACTTTATCGGATATGAAAGAATTATTGCAAGAGTTAAATACGATGGGGATTGCAGGAATTAATTTGCTGGAGTTTTGTTTTCCCTACCATAATGCTCAGGAATTTAAAAAACGTCTGTTTCGGGTAAAAAATCCACCTTTTGAAGTGCTTTATGATTACTGGTATGCGGGCGGTTTGCCTGTTGCCGGCAGTGAGGATGAGAGCCTGGAATTGCTGAACTTTGCGGTTGAAGAAGCGCTGTCCATGGGGGTTCACTATTGTTCTTTGGAAAACAAATTTACCGGGCAGGTTTTTCAACAGAACCAGTTGGCGGATCAGTCGAAGTTAATCTATCTTTCGCCTAAAGACAATTTTATAAAGACCGCCAAAGCTTTTGGCGAAGACATCCCTAAGGTCATGAAAGTATTTGAAACGGCAAACATGAGAGAATATGAGGTCAATACGGACTATCAGTATTTGGAGTTTCCAGTCGAAGAAATTCATTTGCTTACAGGCCTTACTGTTGAGATTGGGATATCAACCAACATTATGGAGGTGCGCCAAGGCGACGTATACCGCCGGGAATTGAAAATTGAGCGCGTTTTGCCGCAAGAGTTCCATATAAGCATGGTGTGAAAATTGGATGAGGTGTTTTAATGTCACAGAATGTACAAGATGATTCTTGCGCCCAAAATTTGCAACCGATCTTGGAAGCGCGAGTGTTTGCTTATGATTTTTTGCGCCGAGCCTTTTTGCAAGAGCCTTCACGGGAATTTTTGACTAATCTGAAGCAACAGCCAACACTTCAGGTTTTTCCGTTTGGAAATGAGAACAAAGATATTGAGCAAGGAATTCGAAAAGCTCAGGAATATCTCGGGCAGCACGATGTTCTGCAGGAAATCGAATATGACAAACTCCACTGGGATTACACCCGTTTATTCATTGGGCCGCATGAATTGCCGGCACCACCGTGGGAATCGATCTACCTCAACAAGGATAAACTTTTATTTCAGGAAGAGACGCGACGTGTTCGCTTGGCTTATCTCAAATATGCTTTCCTGCCCGAACTTTATCAGCAGGAAGCTGACGATCATGTAGGGCTGGAATGTGATTTTATGTATCAACTTTCGTTAGTGGCCTGTGAAAAAAGTAAAACTTCTGATTGCGTGGGACTGCGGGAAGTTTTGCAAGATCAAGCCGACTTTCTTGACCAGCATCTTCTTCGTTGGGTTCCGGCTTTCGCGGACCAAGTTGTTTCCCATTCCAGTACAGAGTTTTATCAAGGGATGGCGCAGATACTTAAGGGATTTTTGCATGTAGATCAGATTGCGTTACAGGAACTGTTGGAAACTGCGTAGATAGTAGAAACAAGCGGTTAGGAGGAGAATGTTATGGGGAATCTTATCGAACAAGCAAAAAAATATGCGATGAGTCGGCGGTCTTTTCTGGGGCTTACGGCAGGGACACTGGCGACGGTGTCGTTGTCAGGCTGTGGCCTAACAAAAGTATCCAACCAACAGGCGGAAGAACTGGCCAAAAAGGAAGGCAAGTGGATTACCGCTGCCTGCTGGCATAACTGTGGTGGACGTTGTATGAATAAAGCCTATGTTGTGGATGGTGTTGTTGTTCGCCAAAAAACGGATGATACCCATCCGGATACGCCTGATTTTCCACAGCAAAGAGGTTGTGCACGCGGTCGGTCTCAGCGCCAACAAGTTTTTGGCGCGGATCGGATCAAGTATCCGATGAAACGGAAGAATTGGGCACCGGGCGGTGGGAAAAAAGAACTGCGCGGTAAAGATGAATGGGTTCGGATTTCTTGGGATGAAGCGCTGGATAGTGTGTCCGGCGAAATTAAACGAATTCGTGAAAAATATGGCAACAACTCGATTTTTGTTACGGGCGGAAGTGAAATGCCCCGTACATTAGGCCTTTATGGGGGGCATTCTACACATTGGGGGACAACTTCCTGGGGTTCTTGGCGTTGGGGTCCGGCGAAATTCGGTATGCAAGAAGGGTATTTTGAGCATAGCATCAATGATCGGTTAGACTTGCGGAATTCCCAGCTTGTGGTTCTCTGGGGCGGCAATCCTGCCTGGAGCGCAGGGGGAAACCCGACGTATAACTATTTGCAGGCCAAAAAGGCAGGCGCAAGGT
>JAGFXW010000195.1 GCA_017861495.1 Bacillota bacterium | reverse complement strand
GCAGGTTCGAATCCTGTCGCCCCGACCATTATTTGATAGTGAAAACTTCCATGTTCTCTCCGGAGCGTGGAAGTTTTTTATTGCAAGCGACGTCTTAGCGCTGCCGTAAAAACTTGCCCACAGACAAGTTTTACGGTATTTTACTCGCCAAAAACGGGAGGCAGGAAGTATAATTATACTTCCTGCCTCCCGTTTTTCAATTCTCTTCCACTTTATCCTTCTTCGCGCTGGCAATAATCGTTTCAGCAATTCGTTGCGGGACTTCTTCATAATGATCGAATTTCATATCAAAATTGCCGCGCCCTTGTGTAATAGAACGCAACTCAATTGCATAGCTGAACATTTCCGCTATAGGAACTTGTCCCCTTACAACTCCTTTTCCATTACCAAGCGGCTCCATTCCTTGAATACGACCCCGTTTACTATTTAGGTCGCCAATGACATCACCCATAAACTCTTCCGGAACGATGATTTCCACATTATAGATTGGCTCCAATAAAACCGGTTTTGCCTGTAATGCGCCTTTGCGCAGCGCTGATGCACTGGCAATTTTAAAAGCCATTTCCGAAGAATCGACCGAATGATAAGAACCATCTGTTAAAGTAACCTGAATATCAACCACAGGATAACCGGCCAATACGCCACTTGCCAATGCTTCTCTAACCCCTTTTTCAACCGCGGGAATATATTGTCTGGGAACCGATCCGCCAAAGATTGAGTCAATAAACTTGAAATTGCCTCCCGGCGGCAAGGGGTCGATTTGCAGCCATACATGACCGTATTGCCCATGGCCGCCACTTTGCTTTTTGTGTTTTCCTTCGACTTTTACGCCCGTACGAATCGTTTCACGATAAGGAATTTTCGGATTGTGCAAAAGCACTTCAACCCCAAATTTCCGTTTCATACGTTCTGCCATAATGTCTACATGCAATTCTCCCATACCGCTAATTAAAAGCTCATGGGTTTCCGTATCTTTACGGACTTGTAACGTAGGATCTTCATCACTTAATCGATGCAGCGCATTGCCGATTTTATCCTCATCGCCTTTATTTTTTGCTTGTAAACACATTGTAAACATTGGTTTAGGATAAACAATCGGGTCAAAAACTACAGGATGGTCTTTATCACACAACGTGTCTCCTGTTCCTGTTTCCTGCATCTTAGAAACTACAGCAATATCACCGGCAAACGCATTGGTAAGCGCATCCTGCTGCTTGCCACGCATGGAAAAAATACTTCCAATCCGTTCTGATTTTCCTTTTGAAGCATTGAATAATGTGCTATCCGGTTTTAAAACACCGGAAAATACCCGGATAAAACTGAGTCGGCCAACAAAAGGATCCGCCGTGGTTTTGAATACCATTGCAGCAAACGGATCCGAGCTTTTTATACTAATCTCTTCTTTTCCGGGCAATTTTGAAGCTGCAACTATCCGCTCGCCCCCGGCGGGAAAGTACTGCACAACCGCGTCCAAAAGCTGCCGCGTGCCGATGTTCTTAGACGCAGAACCACAAAATACGGGACAGAACTTAGCTTGTTGAATCCCCTTGATTAACCCGGCGACAACTTCACCTTCCGACAACGCTTCCCCTTCCAAATATTTTGTCAGTAAATCATCGTCCGTTTCAGCCGCCGCTTCAATCAATGCTTGTTTGGCTTCATTTGCCTGTTCCGCCAAATCCTCAGGAATCTCCGCTTCCGTATATTGTAATCCTTGATTGTTTCCCGGATACAAGGCTTTCATTTTTACTAAGTCAATAATACCTTTAAACGTCTCTTCCGCTCCGATCGGCAATTGAAGCGGAATGATATTGCCGCCAAATTTTTCTTTCATATTTGCAAGAACAGCAGAAAAATCAGCATTTTCCCGATCCATTTTATTAATAAAGGCAACACGCGGCAACCCTAAATCACCCGCATATTGCCATACTTTTTCCGTTTCAACTTCAACGCCCGACGCTGCGCACAAAACAACTAACGCAGCATCCACTGCGCGTAATCCACCTTTAACCTCCGAAACAAAATCTGCATATCCAGGGGTATCCAAAAAATTGATTTTACAGTCCAACCATTCACATGGCGCCAAAGCAGCACTAATCGAGATCTTGCGTTTCACTTCTTCCGGTTCGAAATCCGTAGTAGCTGACCCATCATCGACCTTGCCAAGACGGTTAATCGCTCCGGCACTAAACAAGAGCGCATCCGCCAGCGAGGTCTTACCCGCCCCCCCATGGGCGACTATCCCAACATTCCGCAGTTTATCACCTTTGTACTCTTTCAAAATCAATCCCCCCTATCTAAAAATTTATGCTAGCACAACATCTGCCGCATATGAACATGACGATAATGTTCTCTGTTAACTATGAATTTTCCTTCTTTTCAGTCAATAACAACAAAAGAAAAAACCGCTGGTTTAGCGGTTTTCATCAACATATCTAGACAACAGAAAACAGAGATCGGAAATCCGGTTCATCACAACCAGCAAAGGCTCTCCTACCTGTTCTTGCCGCGCTAACCGCCAAATTTGTCGTTCTGCACGCCGACAAACAGTCCTGGCTATATCAAGGGCTGCAGAACAAGGACTATTCCCCGGAACGATAAATTGGCGTAACGGCGTCAGCTTGGCATCAATGGCATCCATCGCCGATTCTAATTGTGTAACTCTATCCTTGGTGATATAAGGGGTACTATTGTCTCCCGTCTGCGCCAATTCTGCCATAATCAACATAAGAAGTTTCTGCACTTCCAAAATAGTCCCCTTACTTTCAGCATCATTACACAGCGCACGAGCCATCCCAAGCGCCGAATTCAGCTCGTCGACACAGCCATAGGCCTCCACACGCAAACTATCTTTCGGAACACGTTCTCCCGATAACAAACCAGTGGTCCCTTTGTCACCGGTTTTTGTATAAATTTTCATTCGATGCCTCCATTACAGAAATAACTCATCGTCGTCAAAGAAGAGCCGGAGTTCTCTTGCGGCACTTTCCAAACCATCGGACCCATGAATTATATTTTTATCCATTGTCAACGCAAAATCACCGCGAATCGTACCCGGCGACGCCGAAGAAGGATCCGTTACACCCATCATTTTACGGACAACCTGCACGGCGCCTTCGCCGGATATCGCCACAGCGATCAATGGGCCGGAGGTAATGAATTCGACTAACTGGGAAAAAAAAGGTTTCCCATAATGTTCAGCGTAATGTTTTTCTGCTTGTTCTTCAGTTAGCTGCAACATTTTCAAACCAGTTACTTTCAAATTTCTTTGTTCGAAACGCCGAATGATTTCTCCGGAAAGTTTCCTTTGCACCGCATCAGGTTTTAATAAAACCAATGTTGTCTCTTGCATCATGATCACGCCTCTCGAAACAAAAATTCCCTTCAAACCCTGACCATAAAATATAATGTTTGAAAGTGCCTATAACGCAAATTGTGATGCATTACAGGCACTAATCAGAATTACTATGATACTAACGCATTTTTCTTGCCAATTCTTCCAACCTGGCCACCCTGTCAGCAGTTGCAGGATGGGTGCTGAAAAGCGTCTTCAACCAACTTCCGGCTCCACTCAACGGATTAATAATGAACATATGTGACGTCGCAGGAGTGGCATCTGACATTACCCGATGCTGTGCATAATACTCGATTTTTTGCAAAGCGGTAGCCAACGACATAGGATTACCAGACATCATCCCGCCCGTTTCATCGGCCAAATACTCACGTGACCGTGAAACGCCAAGTTGAATAATCGTTGCGGCCAATGGAGCAAGCACCACGAGGAAGATCGTTTCAATAATCCCTGCTGCGCCTCCTTCTTCGTCCTCTCCCCGTCCAAAACCAAACATCGCAGTCCATTGGGCAATGTTGGCAATCATTGTAATTACGCCCGCGACCGTTGCCACAACCGTGCTGATCAAGGTATCCCGGTTCTTGACGTGTGAAAGTTCGTGCGCCAAAACGCCTTCCAATTCACTTTCATTCAATACCCGCCGGATCCCGGCAGTAACGGCTACTGCAGCATGTTCAGGATCACGTCCGGTGGCAAACGCATTCGGAACATCCGTTTCCATAACATATACCTTGGGCATCGGCAGACGCGCTTTCTGCGCCAAACCGGAAACCATCCTGATCAATTCAGGTTCTTCCTGCGGCGAAACTTCACGCGCTCCATACATGCTAAGGACTATTTTATCACTATACCAATAGCTGGCAAAATTCATTACGATCGAAAATACAAGCATTATTGCCATTCCGTTTCGGCCGCCAAACAATGCGCCTACAGCAAGCAGCAATCCAGTCAATGCAGCTAATAGTATTGTTGTTTTTAGAGCGTTCATAACCAGCCACCCTTCTTAAAATCGAATCAAAAATTAGTCATCTAAGCCTGCCAGAGCATTTTATCGCATAAATAGATAGGCTATACATAACTAATTATAAGCGAAACAAAAAAATTTGCAATATCTTCCTTACAGAGCCGTTTCGATCCTCTCTTTTATTGCTTGTAGCATGCTTTCGCTATTGATCCGTACTTTTTTCTTTAAGATCGGATTTAATAAACCTGCTATCATCGGAATACCGAACTCAAAATCCACCGTCAATTTAATTTCCGTTTCACAATCCATAGGCGTAAGGATCCATTCCCCGGCAAACCTTTTTAAATCACCTTCGATCTGCTGATAAGAAATGTGCATTTTTTCATCATCAAATGTATCCAATTCAGTCCATTTTATAATCCGTCCATCCACATCGGAAACCCAGCGGCTTACCGTC
>JAGFXW010000194.1 GCA_017861495.1 Bacillota bacterium | reverse complement strand
AAAAATCAATTCTACGTATTGGGAACGTTTCGCCAATGGTGAGATTGATAAAAATGTGTTGTACCCTGGAAGGTTTGATGATTTTTTTGCTATGCTCGGCGTAACTTCTGTATCAGGGGCGGCGTTTAATCAAGATTATCAACAGGAACTTGGACATACTATAGTTTTGCAGGACTATGCTTTGGAACTGTGTAATTTATTGAAGGGCCGCTATAAACAATACGTAGTAACTAACGGAAGCGCAGCTGCTCAAAAAGGGAAATTGCATAATTCCGGCTTCGATAAATTAATGGATGGTATTTTCATTTCGGAACAGATGGGAACCGCAAAGCCTGACAAGAAATTCTTTGAGTTATGCAGCGAAACAATTTCAGATTATTGTCCGGAAACGACAATGATCATTGGTGATTCCCTTACCTGTGACATGTATGGTGGAAACAATGCCGGTATTATATGCTGCTGGTTTAATCCGAAAAAAATGCCCGTTCCAAGCCACATCAGAGTAGATTATAATATTGCTTCGCTGCGGGAACTGGATGCGTTGCTTTTGGGAAAATGAACGCTCATGATAGCAATTATTTCGTATGGTAAATGATAAACTCAATGGAGACAGATACAGGAGGGCCAGGATGGATAATAAAATAACAGACGGGAAGGTGCGTTGTTCTTGGGTCACAGCAGATCCATTATACATTGCTTACCATGATCAAGAGTGGGGTGTGCCATGCCATGACGATCAGAAACTATTCGAGATGTTACTGCTGGAAGGACTGCAAGCCGGCTTGAGCTGGATTACTGTATTGCGAAAGCGGGAACGTTACCGGCAGGTGACCGGTGATTTTTGTGCTGAAAAATTAGCAGCGTGGAGTAATGAGGATATTGCGGCTGCGCTGCAGGACAAAGGTCTAATACGCAATCGGCGCAAGATGGAGGCATTGCGGCAAAATGCCCGGGCTTTTCTTGCATTGCAACAGCGTTGCGACGTAGTGGAATGGTTGTGGCAGTTTACCGGCGGCACTACTTTGCAGAACCATTGGGAGAGCGGAATGGGTATTCCTGCTGCCACGGAAGAATCCCATTCCATGAGCCGGGAGTTGAAACGGGCTGGTTTTACTTTTGTAGGGCCCACCATTTGTTATGCCTTTATGCAGGCAGTGGGGATGGTGAACGACCATGCTGAGGATTGTTTTCTTAGGTTGCAATTTTGAGTTAAAATATTATGAGGTGCTGTAAAAAATCCACGTCCGAATTTCGCTGGTGCAAACGTATCAGCGAAATTCGAACGTGGATTTTTTGCCATTAGCGGCCAATGAAGCATTGAACTATATACAATGAGCCTTGTGAGTTGAAACGTATGCCGATGCCAACTTCGGTAAAATCAGGGCTCAAAATATTGGCGCGGTGTCCGGAGCTGTTCATTAAAGCTTGCTCCGCTGCAGTAACATCTTGATCGATAGCTAGGTTTTCACCGGCGTAGCGAAACGTTATACCGGCCGCATGCATACGGTCAAAGGGGGATAATCCGTCGGGGTTATTGTGGGCAAAGAAGGCGCGGTCGATTTCGTCCTGGGCATGCCGTTGAGCGACGGCACTTATGGCAAGGTTTAGTTTCAATGGCGATAACCCATTGGCTTCGCGGTCGGCATTTAACAGTGTAAAAGCGAGTTGCTCTTCATTGGAAAGGCCTCCTCTGGGTTGAAGATCTTGAATTGCGTATTGGGGCTTTGCAGCGCAAACTGGGATGGGGAGCGCGCTGCTGCCAACAGCAGTAATGAACGCAAGGGCGAGTAAGCCTAGTTTTAGTTTCCTGGATAACTTATTTTTAACCATCGTAATCTTGCCTTTCTTTTGCTTTTGCGGCATTGCAAAGCAGCGTGCTTTTAAATAGTTTATAATTTTGTTTAATGATTCGCGCCGTTAAGTCAGAAACCCTTTGGTAAAGGTTTCCGGAAAACGTTTTTTGCGTAATATATATTCTTGACAGTATGAAAAAACCATTGTACAATATCTTTAATTCAAGATAATACTTCAACATAAAAGGTGATGGAATGCAAAGTGTTTTATATCCGGAAAAGAGGCGAGCTTTGAAATTGTATATTGCTCTAACCAGAACATACAAGACCTTGTTAGAAAAGGATCAGCGCAACATTCGCAATTATGGATTGAATACGACCGAGTTTGGAGTCTTGGAGCTTTTGTATAACAAAGGGCCTTATCCATTGCAGCAAATCGGTGATAAAATCTTAATTACCAGTGGTACTATTACTTATGTTGTCGACAAGTTAGAGAAAAAGGGGCTGATTGTTCGAAAACCTTGTGACACAGACCGACGCATCATTTATGCAGAAATCACAGAAGCAGGCCGGGAAAAAATGTCGGAAATTCTTCCCAGCCATTACAATGCTATTGCCGAGGCCTTAAACGGTCTTGATGCCGTCGAGCAGGAACAGGCCATTGTGTTGTTAAAAAAAATAAATTTTTATGAAAACGGAAAAATATAATATGTATTTTTTTGCCAAAATATCTTCAAATCAAGACTATTAAAAATGGAGGGAAACACGATGAAAAAGTTTGCGCTACTATTAAAAGGGATGGAGAATTATAAAGACGGAGCGCTTTTGTTTGTTCGGTTGGTACTTTGCTTTATGTTCGTTTATGTACACGGCGGTCCAAAACTCTTCGGCGGACCGGAGAAATGGCTGGAAGTAGGTTCTATGCTTAAAGTCCTTGGAATTACGTCAATGCCGGTATTTCTTGGCTTTATTGCAGCAGTTTGTGAGTTCTTAGGTGGGATTTTGATTGGGTTAGGGCTTTTTACCCGTCTTGGAGCTTTGATGATTTTGGCGACATTGGCGATTGCCGCGCCGGTTATGTTTACCCTGAAAGGTCTCTTTGTCGCCGCGCCTGCTACTGAAGATGCCCTGTTTATGATCGTATTGATGGTAGTAGGAGCAGGAAAATACAGTTTGGATTACTTATGGTTCGAACGATGATCGGGAAGGTACCGGTTGTTCAAGAGGGCTTGAATTAATCTTGTCAGGGGGGTTAGGTCATGGGAGACACAAAAAAAATCATGCCGGTTTTATTTGTAGGCCATGGATCGCCTATGAATGCGATCGAAGATAATATCTATACCGAAGGCTGGGAAGAAATTGCCCGCAGAATTCCCAGGCCGGAAGCTATTTTATCCGTTTCGGCCCATTGGTATACGAAAGGCAGCCGGATTACGGATGCTGAAAAACCGAAAACCGTTTACGATATGTATGGTTTTCCGGATGAATTGTATCGAGTAACGTACACTTCCCCGGGAGCACCGGAACTGGCGCACATAACAAAGCATTTAATCAGCCGGGATGTGCAGATTGATAACAGTTGGGGAATTGATCACGGTACCTGGTCGGTGCTGCATAAAATGTACCCCAAAGCGGATATTCCGGTGTATCAACTAAGCGTGGATAGCGACGCCGGAACCGGAACCCATTTCCGTATCGGGCAAGAGCTTAGCACCCTGCGTGAAAAAGGAGTTCTGTTGTTTGGCAGCGGCAATGTGGTGCATAATCTTGCCAAGATCAATTGGGGTATGAAAACGGGTTATCCTTGGGCCGTTGAATTTGACGACTACATTAAGGATAAAATCATCAACAGGCAATATCAAGATGTGCTTAATTATGAATTAGCAGGAGACTCTTCCAAATTAGCATTTTATACGCCGGATCATTTCTATCCTTTGCTCTACATATTAGGCGCGTCAAAGGGGGAGGATCAACTGTCTGTATTTAATTACGCGTGTACTATGGGTTCTTTGTCGATGACCAGCTACCTGTTTGAGTAAACTGATTTTACGGAATTAAGGTGGAAGTTAAGAAAAAGAGAGGATGTAGGAGGCTGGTTAATGTGGATAATATACGGACAATACGAAAAATAGTCACCGGTCGGCAAGCGGTCGATGGCGCTGGTGTAAAACTGGTTCGGGTTGTTGGCTATCACGACACGAAAGAGTTTGACCCATTTCTGATGTTGGATGCGTTTGATTCTGCGGATCCTAATGATTACATCAAAGGGTTTCCTTGGCATCCCCATCGGGGCATTGAAACGATTACGTATCTAATTCAAGGAGATATCGAACATGGCGACAGCTTGGGAAACAAGGGCAGTATTTTAGATGGGGAATGTCAATGGATGACTGCCGGTTCGGGTATCATTCATCAGGAAATGCCAAAACCGAGCGGCAGGATGCTTGGCGTCCAGTTATGGCTTAATCTGCCGGCGAAAAACAAGATGGTTCCGCCTAAATATCATGGAATCACGCAGAAGGATATTCCGGTAATCGAGGAGGGGGACAAAAGGATCCATATTATTGCCGGCATCTATCAGGAAAAACCAGGAGCAATAAAAGGAGACTATGTCAAACCCTTGTATCTGGATGTAGAAATGGATCCAGGCGCAGAGTGGTCCTTAGATACCGATCCGGAAGCCACCTTGTTTGTCTATCTTGTGGAAGGTGCAGGGGTTTTTGATCCAACGATGGAAGAGGTTATTCCGGCAAAGCATGCCTTGTTGTTTCATGAAGGGAAACAGGTCCGTGTAAAAGCTTCGGCTCATACGAAAGAAGAATTGGAATTGGCATTTAAAGAGCTGGAGGAAAACAAATTTATCAAACAGTAAATTCCTTGTTGTTCCATTTGTCAACAAATCTGTTCCCCTCATCTTGAGACTTTGCTGCATGCAAGGTCTTTTCTTTTATTGCGCTTCATTATATCCCGGGATAGAAGAAGCCTTTGGCGTTAAATATAGATTCTTATTTATGAGAAACGGCGGTTTATCGCAAAATGGTTTCTCTAAAACGAGAAATATATTTTTTGGTAAAAATAATCGGAGATTTTGAAAAAGCAAGAGGATTGTACGCTGGCGGTGGTTTATTCTCGGTTTTATATTTTGGCATAGTAATTGCAATATAATGTGGCGTACCTCGTTTTAAGAATGATGATTTTTCATCAAGAGGCAAAAATTTGCCCAACGAATCGGGGCTAACAAAAATGGTAGTTTATAACAAATGAAAGGCGGTGAATTTGATAACCGAA
>JAGFXW010000356.1 GCA_017861495.1 Bacillota bacterium | reverse complement strand
TTCGCCATGCCTTTATTGAGCGCATGGGTGCAATCGGATTTGCAAAATACGGAACACCGTCCGGCAACCGTGTAGGGCGCGTCTTTTTCGACAATCGCCATTGCTTCATCGATGGATACATCCATCCGTTTCAATTGTTGCAAAAAGAACTCGCCGGTTCCGGAGGCGCACTTGTTACCGGTAAATACGGTAGAAATTCGGCCTTCCTGATCGAGTTTGTAAACCAAAAAAGTTTCACCGCCCGCTGAAACAATGGTGTCACAATCCCTGTATTTCTTTTTGGCATGAGCATAAGCAATTTCAATGGCTTCTGCTTCCGAAATGGACGGTACAGCAACAAGATTTCTAAATTTCCGGCCCGTGATGCCGACATGGGTTGCATCACAATGCGTTAATAAATTCTGTAACGCGGAGCTGACATCGCCGTCATGCGGTTCAGAGAAATTACGTTCAACAACATATTGGCCTGTCTGATCTTTTGCAATTAGCACTGCACTAATGCGAGATGCCCCTAAACAGATGCCTAACGACTTCATGCGAAAAAATCCTCCTCCTGTAACGATGGCAGAATAATTTAGTGCGGGATTGTGTTCGTCTTTTGGCTATATAAACGGATTGTCAGTGCATTGTGGCAAGTCATGATTTACTTAGTACTTTTTCGCCTCAAAACAGCAAAATACCTTCCGGCTAAATCTTAGAAGGCTTGCGGTTGCTGGTATTTGAATAGATTCGGCGGTATTTTTTATATTTGGAACAATCTGTTGCCCGGTAATCTTCGAAGAAGCAATGGTAATTTTTATATAAAGGTACTAGTAATGTAATATGTCTGTAAATTTGTTTTCCCGTAACAAAAATAGGACTCAACCTTAATGGCTGAGTCCCTTGATTTTCTTATGGTGCGCCCGGCAGGAATCGAACCTGCGCTCGGTGCGCCCGGCAGGAATCGAACCTGCGCTCCCGGCTCCGGAGGCCGGTGCTCTATCCCCTGAGCTACGGGCGCTTTTTTTTGTCACTAGTGCATTATATCATACTCTGTAGAAACTGTCTAATGTTTTGATAAAATTTTTCGACGTATGGTTTGCAATGGTTTGCAAGTCCCATCCGGTGCATTATTCCAGCTTACTTTATATACAGTTTGCAACCGCAAAAGGGACAAACCGTATATGTTCTTTCTACCTTACGACCGCAAGACGGGCAAGTTTCCCGTATTTCCTCGACAACTTCCGCTTCTACATCGATGATGTTTGCGTCATCCCGTTTTTTCGGCAGCCGTTTTTTTCGGCCGATTAGAAAATACGCCGCCAAAGCAAGCAATAATAACGGTAACTTAGCGGTTGCAGCCGCGACCACTCCCAAACTCCATGCCAATGCAGCGTTGCGGTCCTGGCCGTTGCGTTTTGCATCGCGGTATACCCAAAATGCTGCGATAGCGCCAAAAAAAAGACCGATAATACCCATACCCTTGTTCTCCATTTCCTTTGTAAATGCTACGCTTAGTATAGCACTCATGATCTTATTTCACAACGACAGCCGGCATTGCATTAGCGGGATGTGGTAGTTGCCGTATGTGTTCCGGTAATCATGACAATGCTTTATTGCCGGCCAACCGGTTTAATTCACCGAGGGATTGGCGTTGCCCCAGTAAAATTAAAATATCATTGGCAAGGATGTTTTCATCTGCTTTAGGATTCGTGATCATTTCGTTATTCCGCTGGATTGCGATGACAATGGAATCAAATTTGGATTTAATTCCGCTGGTAACCAGGTTTTTGCCGATTAATTCTGAGTTGGGACGGACGACTATTTGCGCCATGTCGAGGTGGAGTTCCTGATTATAAAAAACATTTTCCAATAAGTCCATAATTAAAGGCCGGGTCATCGCATTTACCATATGCCGGCCGCCCATAACCGCCGGTGAAACTACCGAGGTAGCGCCGGCGCGCCGCATTTTTTCCTCGGCTTCAGGCCGGTCAGCGCGGGCGACGACAAAGACATCCGGGTTCATACTTTTGGCGGTCAGCGTAACATATACGTTATTGGCATCCCCCGACAGCGCGGCAATGACTCCTTTTGCTTTTTCCAGACCGGCCGAAAGCAGGATCTCATCCATAGTGGCATCACCATGGATAACCAGCACTTTCTCTTCTTCCAGTCGTTCGCAGATCGACTGATCGCTATCAATAACGACAAATGATTCCTTCTCCTGTTGCAATCGTAAAATTACGTTCGATCCGACTTTGCCGGCTCCACAGACGATAATATGATTGTTTAGACTTGCTATTCGCCGTTGCATCCCACGCCTCCCTAAAATGTCTTTTAACCGTCCTTCGATGACCAGGCTGACTGCCAACGTCAACGTATAGAACGCCAAACCAACGCCGCAAATGATCAGAGCAATCGTAAACCAGCGGCCCGCTGTTGTCTTCGGCGCGATGTCGCCGTAACCGACAGTAGAAACCTGTCAGAGACAAATTTTCCAATATCATATAGCCGAACGTGCCGGTTATTACCACACAAATTAATATTGCAATCGACATTTTCATATGTTGAAGAACGATGATAATCACCTGACCTTTGTCGAAAGTTCCTTCCTGATCGGATCTGTTGATTTTTCGGCCCTGTACGCAGGGGTTTTTCCTCCTTATGTCGAAAGCAAACCACTATGCAAAACCATAATACCAAAGGAGGCATTTATTGTGAGTGAATTAAAACAATGGCACAATGACACACTAGGGGCGAAAGCAGTGGAAGCACTGACCAAAAATAATTTTACAGCCACCTATGTAAAAACGCGTGAGGAAGCAATTCAACAAATTACTGCCCTCATACCGGCTGACGCCACGGTCGGTGTGGGCGGATCCTGGACAATTCAAGAAATCGGCTTGGATACTGCCTTGGAAAACCGGGGCAATACGATGTTTAACCACAACAAACCAGGATTAAGCCCGGCAGAGGCCAATGAGCTCCGTCATAAGGAATTATCCTGCGATGTGTTCCTTACCGGCACCAATGCGATTACCCTGAATGGAGAAGTTGTTAATGTCGATGGTGTAGGCAACCGTGTAGCCGCTATGATTTTTGGACCGAAAAAAGTAATCATTATTGTTGGTGTCAATAAAATTACCCGGGATATTGTTGAAGCGCAGAACCGTATTGAGTTATATGCTGCGCCGCTTAACAACAAACGGCTCAACAAAACCAATCCTTGCGTGAAAACCGGCGAGTGCATGGATTGCAATTCACCTGGCCGGATTTGTAACGTAACCACCATTATGCACAAACGTCCGGCTCTAACCGATATGCATATCGTGATTATCGGAGAAGAATTAGGGTTTTAACCGGTCTTTGCAAAAAAACCAACGACAATACATAAATTATTATACAACAAAACACTTGCATTATCACCAATAATCATTTATAATACACAATGTCATTCCTCGATAGCTCAGTTGGTAGAGCATTCGGCTGTTAACCGAATGGTCGTAGGTTCGAGTCCTACTCGAGGAGCCAATCGGCCCGTTTGACAAGCG
>JAGFXW010000193.1 GCA_017861495.1 Bacillota bacterium | reverse complement strand
TCGTCGGCCGTTCCAACTCCACATTCAAATCGGTAATCGACACGTTCGGCGTTGGCACCCGCAGCGAAAAGCCGTTCAGTTTGCCTTTCAGTTCCGGCAAAACCAAGCTTACTGCTTTGGCTGCGCCCGTCGTAGTCGGGATAATATTTGTGGCCGCCGACCGGGCCCGCCGCATGTCTTTGTGCGGCTGGTCAAGAATGCGCTGGTCATTGGTATAGGAGTGGATCGTCGTCATTAAGCCATGTTTAATTCCAAAGGTATCATTCAATACCTTGGCAAACGGCGCAAGGCAGTTCGTCGTGCAGGAGGCAGTGGAAACGACATGGTGAATCGCCGGATCATACTGTTCATGATTGACGCCAACGACAACCGTAAGATCTTCGTTACTGGCCGGCGCACTGATAATCACTTTTTTCGCGCCTGCCGCCAAGTGGGCAGCCGCTTTCTTGCCAACGACCTTGATTTCTGAGCCATTGACAATCAGCTTGCCTTCCCCGCTTTCTACGGTTGCCGGCAAAATGCCGTGAATGGAGTCATATTTCAATAAATGAGCCAACGTGGCCGAATCAGTCAAGTCATTGATCGCGACAACTTCCATATTCGGATGGTCCATCGCAATACGGAACACATTCCGTCCAATCCGTCCAAACCCATTAATCGCAATTTTCGTTTTCATACTTTTTCCCCCTATATTGTTATTAATATTTTCGTCACTGCAGGGACTTTTTTCGTCCCTCTACGGTACAGAGAAATGCGGAATAAATTCCGCCAAAAAATATATTATCCTTGTTGCCCAGAATTATCAAGCATATCCGGCATCTTACCCTGGGGACATCGTGTAAAACGCTTCGTGTTTCTGCAGCAATTTCCGAAACGAGTTGCAAAATTATTGTAAACAGCCGAAAATCACTCGTTTTGTTGCATTTTAGTGTTGTTTTTCTTTATTTATCAATATCATTTCTGTATACTGCATGGACATTTTTTGTCCCTATTGCTTAATGAACAATATAAACCATTACTGTGATTTCATTATACAGCAAAATCCGAAAAAGTAAATACGATTTTTTAAAAATATCTCCTACTGCTCATAAGGCCAGCTATATAATTTGCCTATAGGCTGCATTGGCAGCGCATATTGGACGTATCCGCAGCGAATGGTTACGATAAAATTAACACATCAGAAAGGTGGCGATATATATGGAAACAGGATTTACCTGGACTCAGCACAAGGAACAGGAAAGCGAAGCAGAGCTTTTTAGAGCAAATTGGAAAAGAGCTTTCGGCATGCTCATCTTTGGTACGGGTCTATTATTTATCATGGCTTTTTTATCACTGCTATTTCGCCTATAAATCGTGATCCGCATTTACCTTTTCTCCATCCATTTCAATTCAAGATATACAGAAGATGGATCTTCAAATTAATGCATTTCATGAATGAATATATGCCGTGTGAACTTTGATGCCGGATACCGGTACCAAAGTTTATTTTTTGAGACATATTCAATCCCAAGATCCAAGGTTGGCCATTTTTAGAAATATTCATTGCAAGATACAGACAGAAAGGATACATAATAATGGGACAGGCAGTCAGTTTAACCATCGGAAGTACAGGTAGCCATTTTGCGTCATTGTTTACGCTCATTCCTATAGTCTGGTTGTTGGTTAGTTTGGTATTTTTAAAATTACCCGCGTATAAAGCATGTACAATCGGTTTATCGCTAAGCATTATCATTGCAACAGTAATTTTTCAAATGCCCCATATCCTTGCCTGGGAGGCGGCTCTAGAGGGGGCCGCATTGGCACTTTTGCCGATCCTGTGGGTCATTTTTTCAGCCTTTTATATGTATAATCTTTCGTTAAAAACCGGAGCAATGGATCAGATCAAAAACTTCATGTTCCATGTGTCCGGCGATCGTAGAATTCAGGCGCTCACTATCGCCTGGGGCTTCGGAGGATTTTTGGAAGCAGTAGCCGGTTTCGGCACTGCTGTCGCCATTCCGGCATCCATTCTTACTGCCTTGGGATTCGAGCCCTTTTTTGCCGCCATTATCTGCCTGCTTGCAAATACGATCGCAGTCGCATTTGGCGTAGTCGGAATCCCAGTTACCACCTTAGCCAAAATTGCGGAACTTCCGGTCATGCCATTATCGTCGCATATTGCGCTGCAACTTTTCCCCTTTGTTGTTTTTATTCCTTTCCTGCTGGTATTTACTTTGACCAAAACCCGTTCCGGGTGCAGAGGGATATGGATTACAACCTTAGCGGCAGGACTCAGTTTTGCCATCCCGCAATATGTATCTGCACGATATCTTGGCCCGGAATTGCCGGCTATTATAGGTTCCATACTATCTTTTACTGCAATTATTTTCAGCGTAAAGTTCTTCCCGCCGCCTGAAGTTTGGCGCTTTCCGCACGAACAGAACAACACCGCAAACACACCAGGCAATACCGTTTCACCCTGTGTCAATAAAAATATACGCAGCATTAGACAACCAATGCTCGCCTGGTCGCCTTATGCGATATTGCTGATCCTCGTCTTGGGAAGCAGTAATTTGTTTCCTGCGGTTCATACAACGCTTAGTCAAGTCAATACTTCTCTTCTAATTTATAGCGGCCAAGATGGAAAGCCGCTACATATTGACTGGATTTTGACCCCAGGCACTCTAATCATGATTTCCGCAATTGCCGGCGCTCTCGTCCAAGGAGCCTCTTTCCATGACCTGACCAGTATTTTTGGTGAAACGGTTCTTCAATTGCAAAAGACCGCGCTTACCGTAGTCAGCGTCGTCAGCATGGCAAAAGTATTAGGTTACAGCGGCATGGTAAGCATGATCGCCGTATCACTGGCCGGATCAACCGGTTCTTTTTATCCTGTTATCGCACCATTAATCGGCGCGCTGGGAACATTTATTACAGGAAGCGACACAAGCTCCAATGTTTTATTCGGACAACTACAAAAGAATATCGCCCTGCAAATCGGTTCAGATCCTAGTTGGATCGCTGCGTCCAACACAAGCGGCGCATGCGCCGGCAAATTAATTTCCCCGCAAAACATCGCCATCGCCGCTACTGCGACCGGTCTACTGGGAAGAGAAGGCGATATATTAATCGTCATGATCAAATACGTATCCTTCTTTATTGCCGCACTGGGCATTATTACCTATGTATTTGCATTTTAATAACGCATCAGTAAAGCAGCCGAAACAGGAATGTCTTGGAATTTAAAAAAGCAGGTAAACCTAGTTGGTCAAGGTTTATCTGCTTTTTTATTATTGATTTACTAAATTCTTTTTAAAATATTCCAAAAGTTCCTGGGCGGCATGGGATAAATACCGCCCCTTCTTCCAGGCGATGGCTAATTGCAAATATAACTCCGGATCGGCTACAGGAAGAGAAGTAACCATATCCTTGTCCAGCCCATTACAAATTGCGCTTGGCAAAAAAGCCACACCCAAGCCAGCCGCAACAGTCTGCGTCATAAGTTCGCGCTGCGAAGTATTAAAAATCACGTGGGGATTAAAGCCTGCATGGCGAAATCTTTCCATTATTGTGTCGTGTAAACCAAAATCACTGCTATACAAAACGAAACGCTCGTTCCTGAGATCGTCATAATGGATCTCCTCTTGCCTGGCTAATCGATGTTCTGGATGCATGATGATCCGCAATGGATCGCGAACGAGAGGCATCATTTCATAAATCCCGTTGTTTGCAGCCGGCACACAGATTACCCCTACGTCCAACAGCCCATCACGAATAGCGACTTCAATTTTTTTCGAACCATACTCGTACAAATTAACTTCAATATTCGGGTATTCTTTCTTAAAAGCGCCCAGAAAATGCGCCAAAACCGTTACACCGGTGATCGGCGGTAAACCGATATGAACTTTTCCGGAGCGTAGCTTTGATACATTCTCGAGTTGCGCAGCTATGTTTTGAAAAGAAGAAACGATTTGCTGAGCCTGCTCAAGGATCGCTTCTCCATGATCAGTTAACTCAACCGATTTGGGGTTGCGATACAGCAAAACGACGCCAAGTTCGCTTTCTAATTCTTTGATCGCTATGCTGATTGAGGGCTGAGAAACGTAGAGTATTTCAGCCGCCTTGCTGAAACTTTTTTGTCTTGCAACTTCTATAAAATATTCCAAGTGCACTGAGGCTCGAAATCTTTGATTTCGCGAAGCCGAAGTTTCCCTTTAGGGTTTCGAGTGTTATAGCCTGTTGATCCCCGACCTAAGAGGGCGGGGTCTTCAGGCTGTTAACGAGATAAAAAAGGCTGTTCAAAAAGGTTACGATGCGAGGAACCCTTGGGGGGCGCAACACAGATTGCCTTTTTAAACAGCCGAAATCCTTGCTTATTTCCGATTTTTGATGTTGTAGAACACTTCAAGGCCCCGGTATTGCGCCATATCGCCCAGTTCCTCTTCAATCCGCAGCAACTGGTTGTATTTGGCCACCCGGTCCGTACGGGCCGGAGCTCCGGATTTGATCTGGCCGGCATTGACGGCCACCACGATATCGGCAATCGTTGCATCCTCGGTTTCACCGGAACGGTGGGAAACAACACAGGTATAACCGGCCCGCTTCGCCATTTCCATGGTATCGAACGTTTCGGTCAAGGTGCCGATCTGGTTAACCTTGATCAGAATGGAATTGGCCGTTTTGTTGGCAATCCCCTGCCGCAGACGCTCGGTGTTCGTAACAAACAGATCATCGCCGACAATTTGAATCCGGCTGCCCAGGCGCTCGGTCATCAATGCCCAGCCGTCCCAATCGTCTTCCGCCAAACCGTCTTCGATAGAGATAATCGGATATTTGTTCACCATCTCTTCGTAGTAGTCGACCATTTCTTCCGCCGACTTGATGATGCCTTCGCCGGCCAAATTGTATTTTCCGTCCTCATAGAACGAGGAAGCCGCCGCATCCACTGCCAGGAAGACTTGTTTTCCCGGTTGGTAGCCGGCTTTTTTGATCGCCTCGATAATAACCTGGAACGCCTCTTCATTCGAAGAAAGGTTCGGCGCAAAGCCGCCTTCATCACCAATAGCCGTGCTCAGGCCGCGGCCCTTCAGTACTTTTTTCAGGGAATGGTAGATTTCGGTGTTCATCCGCAGCGCACCGGCAAACGACTCGGCGCCGACCGGCATGATCATAAATTCCTGGATGTCGACATTGTTATCGGCGTGCTGGCCGCCATTCAAGATATTCATCATCGGTACCGGCAGTTCTTTCGCATTGAAACCGCCTAAATATTGATACAGAGGCATCGCCAGGCTGGCAGCCGCCGCCTTGGCTACGGCCATGGAAACACCGAGGATCGCGTTCGCCCCCAATTTTTCTTTGTTCATTGTCCCGTCAATTTCCAGCATGGCCCGGTCGATACCCACTTGATCCAACGCATCCATCCCGACAATTTCCGGAGCGATGACAGTATTTACATTTTCCACCGCCTGCAGAACGCCCTTGCCCAAATAACGGTTGCTATCGCCGTCCCGCAGCTCAATCGCCTCATAAATACCGGTCGAAGCGCCAGACGGCACCGCGGCCCGTCCCAACGTTCCGTCTTCCAGAACTACATCGACCTCTACCGTTGGATTCCCCCGCGAATCGAGGATTTCCCGCGCAAAAATATCAGTAATTGTTGTCATGTTATTCACTCCTCCATTTATCTTCATTCTTGATATCCAATAAACTGCTTCCTGTCATCTCTTCCGGAACAGCCATGCCGGCAAGCGCCAAAATGGTTGGCGCAATATCGCACAACTTGCCGGGATGCAGTGTCCGGCCCCGATACTCGGAACCGACAAGAATAAATGGTACCGGGTTCAGTGTATGCGCCGTAAACGGAGCGTTAGTCTCCGGATCGCGCATGCAATCGGCGTTTCCATGGTCCGCCGTTACACAGGCTATCCAGCCCTGTTCCTGCAAAACTTCCATCACCCGTCCAACACACTCGTCAACAACCTCCACGGCTTCCACCGCCGCCTGCATAATGCCGGTATGACCCACCATATCGTCGTTGGCATAGTTTAATACGATCAAGTCGTACAGGCCGGACCGGATCGCTTCGATAACCTTGTCGGTAACCTCCCGGGCACTCATGGCCGGCTGCAAATCATAGGTTGCCACCTTCGGCGACGGAATCAGCAGGCGGTCTTCGCCGGCGAATGGCTGTTCCTCACCGCCATTGAAGAAATAGGTTACGTGCGCATACTTTTCTGTTTCGGCAATCCGCAACTGGCGTTTGTCCGCCCGACTGAACACTTCACCTAATGTATTCTTAATCGCTTGAGGCGGAAACGCCACCGGAATCGTCAAGGTTTCATCGTATTGTGTCATCGTCGCGCAGCTAAGGGTCAGCAAACCGCCCGGCCGCCCAAACGCGGCGAAATCGGAGTCGACAAAGGCCCGGGTTAACTGACGGGCCCGGTCAGGGCGGAAATTGAAAAAGATCAGGCTGTCGCCGTTTTGGATGCCCAGGCAGCCGCAGCTATCAACCACCGTCGGGATGACGAATTCGTCGGTTTCCTCCCGCTGATAGGCTGCCTCCACTGCTTCGCGGGCCGTTTTAGCATGAAGCCCCTGGCCGCATACCATCGCAAGATAGGCTTTTTCCAGCCGTTCCCAACGTTTGTCACGGTCCATCCCGTAATAGCGACCGCCAATCGTCGCAATACAGCCGGTACCCAGTTCCCGCATCCGATCTTCCAAAGCATCCACATACTGTAGAGCACAGGATGGCGGCACGTCACGGCCATCCAGCATGGCATGCACATACACTTTCTTCAGGCCATGCATTTTCGCCAGTTCCAGCAATGCGTACAAATGCTCAATGTGGCTGTGTACGCCGCCATCGGAAAGGAGTCCGGCCAAATGCAGCGCTCCGTCGTTTTGCCGGGCCTTCTGCATTGCTTCAACCAATACAGGATTGGTGAAGAACGTTTTTTCCCGGATCGCCTTGCTGATCCGCGTCAATTCCTGATAAATAATCCGGCCGGCGCCAATATTCAAATGGCCGACCTCTGAATTTCCCATTTGCCCGTCCGGCAGTCCAACCGCTTCGCCTGAACAGGCCAGTGCCGTCGTGGGATATTGTTCCGACAAAAGGGTCAGATTGGGGGTACGAGCGCAAGCTACCGCATTAAAAGGATCGTTCGGACTGCCAAGCCCCCAACCATCCAAAATGATCAACGCGATAGGCGTTTGCAATTTACTCAAAATAGTTCCTCCTGCAATATCGATACTTCATTATTCATAACAGATGATTTTTCGGAAGGTTTCCGCTTCCAGGCTCGCTCCGCCGACCAGAGCGCCGTCAATATCCGCCTGGGCCATGAGTTCCGCAATATTTCCCGGTTTGACGCTGCCGCCATACTGGATGCGAACCTGGTTCGCCGCTTCCTCGCCAAACAATTCTGCCACGGTCCGCCGGATCAGCGAACAACCTTGGCCGGCATCTGCGGCTGAAGCCGTTTTGCCGGTCCCGATAGCCCAAACCGGTTCATAGGCAATCACCAAGGCGGCGGCTTGCCGCGGAGCAAGCCCGGCCAAACTGCCTTTCACCTGCCGGACAATTACCGTTTCCGTATTGCCAGTTTCCCGTTCCGCTAGCGTCTCGCCCACACAGACAATCGGCGTCAAGCCGGCCGCCATAACGGCTTTCGTTTTTTTATTCACTGTTTCGTCGGTTTCCCCAAAGTACTGCCGCCGTTCCGAATGGCCGACGATCACGTACTCACAACCCACATCCTGCAGCAAAGCCGGCGATACTTCCCCGGTAAACGCTCCCTGGTCCTCCCAGTACGTATCCTGGGCGCCAAGCTTCACAGGCGACCCGGCCAGTACTTCCCGCACCGGGTATAAGGCCGTAAAAACCGGACAAACAACAACTTCTACGTTTTCCGGCAGCGGTGCCTGGCGCAGCTCCAGGAGCATGGCCTTCGCTTCGCTGACCGTCTTATATAATTTCCAATTTCCTGCAATAATCGGTTTTCGCATACTTGCCCTCTCCTTTTTCCCAAGGACCAACTTACCCTGCAAATACTATGTAAATTTAACTTTTCTATGAAGTAGCCTTTTTCAACGCCATTGTATCCCGGCAGGTTGTTCAAAAAGGTTGAGATGCCAGGAACAGCGAGGCTTTCAAGACACCGAGACCTGCATCAGCAAACGGATAATTATCCAAAAGCGGAGGTCAAGTGTTAACGTCGAAGCGTTGGATAGTATCCGTTTGTTGCCGATTGGCCTTTTTCAACAGTCTGCCAGTGCGGCAATCCCCGGCAACACCTTGCCTTCGAGGTACTCCAACGAAGCACCGCCGCCGGTAGAAATATGGCTGATTTTTGCCGCCAGGCCGGTCTTTTCCAGTGCCGCCACGGAATCTCCGCCGCCAACAATACTGATCGCGCCCGATTCGGCGACCGCTTTTGCAACCGCTTTCGTCCCTTCCGCAAACGCATCCATTTCAAAAACACCCATCGGCCCGTTCCAGACAATCATTTTCACATCGCGCAACGCTGCCGCAAATGCCGCGCTGGTCACAGGACCAATATCCAACGCCATCCAACCGTCGGTAATGCCGCCAACCGGTACAACTTTATATTGCGCGTCCGCTGCAAAACGGTCTGCCTCGACCACATCAACCGGCAGCATCATTTTTACGCCGCGCTCCGTTGCCTGCTTCAGCAGGGTTTTCGCCAATTCTACTTTATCCGCCTCGATCAGGGAAGCTCCGATATCATAGCCCTGAGCCGCCAGGAACGTATTGGCCATTCCACCGCCGATGATCAACACATCGACCTTGTTCAGCAAATTCTCAATCACGCCGATCTTGTCGGAAACCTTCGCCCCGCCAATAATAGCTGCAAACGGACGCGACGGATTCTCCACTGCCTGGCCAAGGAACTCAATTTCCTTTTCCATCAGCAGCCCGGCAACCATCGGGATATTATGCGTGATC
>JAGFXW010000355.1 GCA_017861495.1 Bacillota bacterium | reverse complement strand
AACCGCAACCATGAACATTGTAATGCCCCGCAGTGCAAGATAGTTCTCCATACGGTGACGTATGACAGTCTTGTATTTATTCAACACAAAACCAGCATGAGTTTCTGCCAGAACCCATACTTCGGCGACTAATCCTTTCTGTACCTGTCATCGCTGGCAACTCCGGGTACATACTCTTAGTAAGCCGCGCCCCTATCTGAATCCATATAGTATTGTTGGCTAAAATATTAAGTCATTCCGTAGAGACTGTCAATCATTTTTAGCGACAACAAGCCAGGTAACACTTTCCAGTGCCCTTCGCAGTATAAGGACAATTCTACGCTTCAGCCTTTTGCAGCTTTTCCCCTGCAAGTTAGAAACTTTTTACAGAGCAAAGAAGATCCACGACTACCTGATTATCAGGCACGTGTCCAGGAAACCACGAGTGAGTGCAAACAACATACTAAGTCGCTGACTGATACACCAAACAAAAAAAGTTGGCACCCGCTATTGGATACCAACTGTATTGCAAAATCACCACTGAATTACCGTTTCCAAAAGCGATTTGTTCTTAACTCCGCTAGACAGCCTTTTTTCCTGCCTGACGCCCTCCGTTTTCACCTTTTTGCTATAATTAATATACATTCCGGCAGCGTCACGAGTAATGACAATGGCTCTCTCTCCCGGCGCCGTTTCCGTATCGATGGTCAAATTACCAGACACGGTATCCACATAAATCATGTCACACCATCCTCACGCTTGCCGCTTCAACTGCTGCCTGTGGAAAAACCGTGCGCCCCATATAAACATGACGTCCACCGCTCCTCACTATTTTCCACACTGTTGTCCGTGTTTATACTCTATGCTAAATCTGCGCTTATCGCATTAGAACGGTGGTATAATTTTTGCGTCGAAAGCAAGGGGATTTATATAACATTAGCATAATTTTTTAGTGCCGTTTGTGCAGGATCACACTAAGGAAGGAGTTTATTGGTGAGAACCATAATATATATTATTGATAGGTTAGTAGCGATTTGTTACATGGAGGTATCTGTTTGTGGAAGAATTTGACCAAGTTCTCCAAATCCTCATGGACGAGGATAAGCATCAAGGCTATTTCTTTGACTTGAAATATATCTTGAAAAAGGCCCGTTCGGATCTTCAGCGAGATGAAATCACTAGAATAGTAGGTTCGATGGAAGCCAAGGGTCTTGTCAGTACACCCGCACGCAAAACAAAAGGCGCGCAGCTGCTTGTCAAGGTCAATCCTTCAGCCTACGATTACTTCAAAAACAGAGAAGAGCGAAAAGCTATTTTAGCCGCTGAGGAAGCTGAAGTTGCGGCGAAAGCGATGGAAGAAAGTGAAGAACGTTCGTGGAACATAAAAATGACATTTTGGGGCTATGTTGCCGGATTAATTTCCGGCTTGGCTCTCATGTGGAGCATGGTTAAATTTTTCCCGTAACCAATAGAGAAAAACCCCTGCAAAACCCGTTAGAATTTTGCAGGGGTTTTTCTCTATTGGAGCAATTTGAATGGTAGGACTCAATACCAGCCAATGTGAAGCTTGAGAAGGATCAGTGCATAGCAGATAATCAGCACAACGGTCGTAGGCCAGAAAGCGTAACCGATCCAACGACAACGGTCGTAGGCCAGAAAGCGTAACCGATCCAACGGCCCCAGCCCACTTTCGACCCGAATTTTTCCATGCTGCTGTATGCCACGACATTGGCAGAAGCCCCGATCGGGGTAATGTTCCCGCCGATGTCCACACCAAGAGCCAAAGCCCACACCATGATCGGCAGCGCCAACATACTGCTGGTCTGGGAAATGTCCTTTAAAATAACGCCCATAGTCAGCGCAAGAGGAACATTGTCGACGACACCGCTGGTATAGCCTGCGCCAAAAACCAGGAAAGCCAGCAAAATGTAAGGATTACCGCCGGATATGGAAACCATGCTGTCAGCCAGGAACTTGATAACGTGTGTTTTTTCCAACCCTCCGACGATGACGAACAAGGCAATGAAGAACAGCAGAACGTCAATATCAATCCGATGGATGATGTCGTGCGTTTTGTGACCACCGAACAGAATGGCAATAATTGCGGGAATAAGTGCTGCTTCGGCAACAGAAATTTTGATGCCAATCGCGTGTTCGAGGAAGGTATGCGTGGTCAACAGAATGATTGCCGCAATAAAGCCGGTCATGCCGACCTTGAGCAAATACAGGTCTTTAATCTTATCTCCCGGCCGTAAACCGGCAGTGTCCTGCCCGACAACAGATCCTGCCGGAGGCGCCGCGAGGTGTTTCTTTTCGCGCAAGTAGAACATGCCCACACATACCAACGTTCCAACAATGGCAATGGGGCCGGTATTGGCGGCAAAGTCATTGAATGTAAACCCGAGCATCGTGCCAAGAATAACGTTGGGTGGGTCACCGACCAGCGTTGCGGCGCCACCGATATTTGCGGCGCAAACCTCAGCAATTACCAACGGAATGGGGTTCATCTTGACGACGCGGCTAATTTCATACGTCAAGCTGACCAAAAACAACATCACGGTAATACTGTCGATAAAAGCCGCTAAAAAAGCCGACATGAGCGGAAATACAATGAAAATCGCCGCAGCCTTGTAATCAAGTTTTTCCGCTACCCATAGGGCTAGAAATTGAAAGAACCCGGCTTCCGATAATATGGCAACCAACGAAAACATACCGAACAATAGCCCAATTGTTTCCCAACTGACGAATGCCATGGCTTCGCTGATATTCAGAACTCC
>JAGFXW010000192.1 GCA_017861495.1 Bacillota bacterium | reverse complement strand
GGACCCGGTCACTGTAAGCGGTGGCTGGGTCTTGTTTTTTAACAGGTTTATTTGTTGTTTCTGCCTTGGAAGGAATTTTATATTATAGTAAGAATATGTGATTATATTCTTACTATAATAACAGCCAGACAAGCTGCGTGCCTGATGCAACCGGAAGGTGTGTTTATTAAATGGCAAGTGAAAAATTTACTCTTATGAAGAAACGGTGGTTTTTAAGGGCTTTGCCGTGGCTGATCATTGTTATCGGTCTTGTAGTGACCTGGCTGCAAGTATCCCAATTGCGGCAGCATGAAATCCAGGCAGGGCAAGCTGAGTTTGAAATCAGGGCCAGCGAACTTGTCGCCGGGCTTGAACTTCGTATGATATCCCATGCACAGATCGTACGAGGCGTGGCCAGCCTGTTTAACAAAAGCAGCGAGGTAACCCGCGATGAATTCCATGGTTATTCTGCAGGACTGCAATTATCCGAGAATTATCCCGGTATCCAAGGCATTGGCTATACCAAAATCATCCCGGCTAGTGAGAAAATGGACCATGTAGCCGCGCTCCGGGCGGAAGGTTTTGCTAACTATGACATTTGGCCTGCAGGCGAACGCGACCCTTATTCGGCGGTCGTTTTTGTCGAACCGTTTAATTGGCGCAATCAACGGGCGTTAGGGTATGATATGTTTTTGGAGCCTATCCGAACGAAGGCGGCAATGCGAGCGCGCGACGAAGGCCGCGTTGCAATCTCAGACAAGGTGACTTTGGTGCAGGAAACTGAGCGGGATGTTCAGGCGGGCGTTCTCATGTTCATGCCGGTCTATCGCCAAGGCTTCGATTTGGGAACTGTTGAACAGCGGAGAGCGGCAATACTTGGTTGGACCTATTTACCACTGCGTATCAAGGATTTTATGGATAGTTATTTAAAAATGGAATATGCGGATTTATCGACGAAAATAGCTATTCAAATCTATTCCGGCAGTGAGATGGCTCCGGCAGCGTTGATGTACGGATCGCATCCGGAAAAAGAAGTTTTAGCCGGTTCTTATCAATTTGTGCAGAAAATCTCTGTGTATGGTACTACTTGGACGGTTGCTGTAGTGCCGTTGCCAGGTTATTGGGCTAACGAACGGATTGATAAAAATGCTCAGATGGTTATGATAATAGGCATATTTTTGGCGCTTATTCTTGCTCTTGTGGCCAAAATTGTGATTAATAGTTTTATGCGGGTAGAAGATGCTTTGCAGGAAACAACCCGTGCCAACCGTAGTTTAGTCAAGCAGGAAGAATTGTTGCGGGCCATCTATGATACGTCTGGGGTTGCCGTTCAGTTGATTGGTGTGGATGGAAAGATTGCTTATGCGAACCAACGAACGGTGGAGATGTTTCAGTATCCGCTTGACGAACTGCTAGGGACAGAATTTTTTAATTTTATCCTTCCGGAATATCATGGTGAGGTTCGAAAAAAATTTACTGCGTTGATTACCGGACAAGTTTCTTCGATTACTTCGGATCGCCGCTATTGGCGAAAAAATAATACATCCGAGTTTTGGGGCCGTACAACCGGCCGCGCCTTTCATGATGCCGATGGAAATATTAACGGTATCGTTGTGGTTATTGAAGACATTACGGAGCTGCGAAAGACGGAAGCAGCCATGCGGCTTGCCAGTACTGTGTTTGATACAAGTACAAGCGGAATTCTTGTTACCGACGCAGACAGGCGCATTATATCGGTCAATCCTGCGCTTACACGGATTACCGGCTATGCGCCGGAAGATGTGCTTGGGCATAGGCCAAGAGAGTTTTTCTCGGGGGTTCAGAGTGAACACTCTTATCAGGAAATGTGGCAGACTATTGAGCAAATAGGCTATTGGGAAGGCGAGTTTTTAAACCGCCGTAAAAATGGACAATTATTTCCGGCCATGCTTTCGATTAGTCGAGTGGTGGATCCTTCCGGCGTGGTTGTTAATTATGTGGGTATGTTCATGGATATAACCGAAAGACGTAAGGCTGAAGAAAAAATCTATCACCTGGCGCACCATGATTACTTAACCGGTCTGCCGAACCGCGCGCTTTTGGTCGAACGTGCCACGCAAGCCTTGGTATTGGCGAGACGTTACAATCGGCAGATGGCGATCATTTTTATTGATCTCGACCGCTTCAAACCCATCAACGATGAATACGGTCACGATGTGGGCGACACCGTGTTGCGCACAATTGCTGAGCGCTTGCAGGCTATCGTTCGAATTTCCGACACGGTTTGCCGGCAGGGCGGGGATGAATTTGTCATCTTGCTGCCTGAAATTACCGGTCGGGATGGCCTTGAAAAATTGGCGCAGGAATTGCTCGCTGCCATTCGGCAGCCTTGTGAAGTAGGAGATCATCGCTTGATTGTACAGGCCAGTATTGGAATAGCCGTCTATCCGGACCATGGTAATTCGGTAGATGCGATTATTCAGAGGGCGGATTCGGCAATGTACCGCGCAAAGGCTGATATTGAAAAACATATTTGTTTTGCCAGAAATTAAACAAAACTGTTTTTTAGCCAACAGGGAAAAATAGCCTCAACCTCTGCATATCCGCAAAGGTTGAGGCTTAGCTATCTATATAAATATTATCTACGGACCATATCTCTTGTAATTTCACATAAACTGAAGGCGCCGCACATGGACATCGTATCTTTTAATTCTTCAGCCAGTTTTTCAATGTAAATGCGGATGCCTTCTTTCTCGCCGCCATACAGGGCGGTTACAAACGTGCGGCAGATCAGCACGCCGTCGGCACCCAGTGCAAGTGCTTTGAAAATATCGGTACCGGTGCGTATGCCGCCATCAACCAGAATTTTCATCTCATTTCCGACCGCACCTGCAATTTCTGGCAATACTTCAGCCGTTGATGGACACTGATCCAGCACCCTGCCGCCATGGTTGGAAACAACAATGGCCTTTGCGCCTGCTTCTTTTGCTTTCAGTGCGCTTTTACTGCTCATAATTCCTTTTACGATAAACGGAATTTCTGCGAGTTCCGAGATGCGGCGAAGTTCTTCGATTGATTTGGCGCCGGCCGGAGGGGTCATGTTTTTTAGAAACGGCAGTCCGGCTGCATCGATATCCATGGCAACAGCAAAAGCGCCAGCCTTATGTACCAAATCCATTTTTTCTTTAATAATATCGATATTCCAGGGCTTAATGGTGGGAACACCGCAACCGCCTGCCTTCGCAATTGCCGCTGTGGCGCTTTCCATGACTTGCGGGTTTGTACCGTCGCCGGTGAAAGCGGCGATCCCATTTTCCATGCAGGCAGAAACCAGAATGTCATTATACGTCATATCGTTATATTTATCGCTGTAGTGCATATTTACCGCTCCGACTGGACCGGCAAAGAAAGGATATTTAAATGTTTGACCGAATAATTTTAATGTTGTGTCGACTGGCCTGTTTTCACACAATGTGTCCATATTAACACGAATTTCCTGCCATTTTTGATAGTTGCGGATGGCTGTGTCCCCGACGCCTTTCGCCCCCGGCCCCGGGATGCTGTTTTTGCAGGCAATACCATTGCAGACATTGCAAGCTTTGCAGTAATTACCAATACAGGTTCGGGCATTTTGCAGTACTTCTTGGTAGTTCATCCTATTCGCTCCTTTTTTCGGCTGTGCCGAATCGTTTTCGTGCGGTTCATTTCCTATGATTTTCAATACTGTTTGATGAAATCCTTTTTATGTGGGGAAATTTTTCTTTCAGTGTGACTAAGATTTTTCAAAATAGGGGGATTAGATGAGGTGGTAAACGATGAAACAAACTGAGGTAACGCTGCTGAACTCATCGGGCCTTCATGCCCGCCCGGCAGCTCAACTTGTGAAAGCCGCAAACCAATTTCAAGGCACTACTATAAAACTTAGTAAAGAAGATCGGCAAATCGATGCCAAAAGCGTGCTCGGTGTGATGACCTTGGGCGCAACCCAAGGAACGGTGCTGACGGTTTGGGCCGAGGGAGCTGACGAAGACAAGGCGGTACAAACGCTGGCAGATTTAATTGCCAGCGGGCTCGGCGAAGGGGAAAACCTGTAATTGTGCCGTCAGTTGACGTAATAATGGTTCATGGTCAATTCCCATCAGCATCAGGCCATACCGGAGACCGGCACAGATGGGCGGGCAATTTGGATCAAGCGCCTGTAATCCAGGACGAGTATCAGTCAGCTGTTTCATAAGCTGACGGCGGACAAACTGGTTTTTTAGCACGCCGCCGGTTAAGATTAAACTAAAATCCACAGTAAGCAAGTCTAATTTTTTTATGACAGTGTAGGCCATGTTTTCGAGTTCCTGGCAAGCGTCCCCAATTATAGTTTCCGCCTGTTCGTCGCCTCCTTCTGCCAGCCGTACGATGCTTGGCGTTAAAGCGGCGACCTGGGCGACGGAAAAACGCGAACTATACACCCATTGGACCAACTCTTCTGCGTTGGCGCAGGATAGTTCCTGTAAGATTGCCGCGGGCAGGCCGGAGGATTTTTCCCGGCCGTCATAGCTTTTTAGGGCCTGCGTAATCGCGGCTTTGCCGATGGAATAGCCGCTGCCTTCATCACCAACCAGATGGCCCCAGCCGCCGACGCGGGTTTCCTGGCCTTCTTTGGTGATGCCGCAGGCAATGGAACCGGTGCCGGCTGCAAGTAGTACGCCATTATTCCGGCCGATGGATCCTTTTAAGGTCAGCATGGCATCATTGCATAAATGGATGGCATCGGCCGTTATCTTCGCGTCAGCCAATGCTTGTTTTACAATGGATGTCAGGGCCATTTCATCTTTTTTTGTGTCCAGGCCGGCTAAACCCAACACCACGCAGTTGATGGGCAACGGTTGTTTTTTAGCAAGG
>JAGFXW010000191.1 GCA_017861495.1 Bacillota bacterium | reverse complement strand
AAGATTGTATAACGATGATCTAAAGTTCGGTTAATTAGCAAGTCCGCACCTCCTTAATGTAGTGCCTGTAAAAATATTTTTCTGGCTATCGGAGCCGCTGCGCCTCCGCCTGAGCCGCCATTTTCCACTATTACCGCCAGTGCAATCTGCGGATTTTCTGCCGGGGCAAAACCGATAAACCAGGCATGGGGATCCCCATGCGGATTTTCCGCCGTTCCGGTTTTTCCCGCGACTTTGATACCCTGTATTTGCGCTGCGCTGCCTGTGCCCTCTTCCACTACTTCTATCATCATAGCGGCCACCTGGTTGGCCAGATTTTCATTCGCCGGACTGATCCATTTTTCCGGTTCATATTGTTCAATCACGGAACCATCAACCGTCACGATTTTTTGAACTAAAAACGGTTTCATCATTACACCATGGTTCGCAAACACATCCGCCAGCATTGCCATACGCAATGGCGTGACCAAAAGACTGGCTTGGCCAATACCCAATTGCGCCAAATCACCGTCACTTAAATTATTAAACTTCGGTAATTTACAGGCGCTTTCCTGCAACTCGTCCGGGAGCGGTTTTATAAAACCATATCTCTGAAATGTTTTTTCCATTTTGTTACGGCCAAGGTCTAAAGCCAAGCGGCCAAACGTAACATTACAAGAAACCGCTAATGCTTCTTTCAGGGACAGATGTCCATGGGCAATCTGTTTATCTTCGGATAAAGTATAATCTTTACCAATGGCTAAACTCCCTGTGCAGTCAAAAAAACTGTTGGCAGAAGCAATTCGTTCCGACAAAGCCGCCTCAGCAACCATGACTTTGAGGATCGATCCGGGAGGATAAAGCCCCTGGGAAGCCCGGTTTAAAAGCGGAGCATCCTTTGAAGAAGCTATGTTGTCCCATTGTGAGGAGATTTCCGCAGGATTAAAGGAAGGTTTACTAACCATAGCCAGAATAGCGCCGGTTCGCGGATCGATTGCAACTACAGCGCCGCGACGATTTCCCAACGCTTGATAAGCAATTGTTTGTATCGAAGAATCAATCGTCAACACCACATCATTTCCCGTTTTCGTACCAAACAGACGGGCTAACGGGCCAAAAGAACGTCCCAGACTATTCATGCCGGATAAATAACCATTCAAAGAACTTTCTATGCCGGCCTTCCCGTATTGTACACTGTCATAGCCAACTACGTGGGCTGCCACACTGCCAAATGGATATTCCCGCCGAAACCGACCTTTTTCATCTTTAATGGGAAGGCTCACGGCCAGTTTTTCCCCATTCCGGTCCAAAATCTTGCCGCGTGGAATCGTGGCCGCAGCCTCGATATTCCTTCGGTTTAATGAGTGCCCCTTTAAAAATTCCTGTTCGAAAATTTGCACGTAGGAAATATAGACAATCAAAATGACAAGAAGGCCCATTAGTATATAGGCGGTGCGGCGAATATTGGCCAGTAAATCATTTTTCATGGTTTCGCCTCACCTCAGATATTGAGTATAACATACCCAACAAGACAAAATTAGCCACCATCGAACTGCCTCCATAACTAACCCAGGGCAAAGTAATTCCGGTAAGCGGAAAAAACTTTGTTACTCCGCCGACAATCAAAAAAACTTGCAGAGCTAAAAACACAGCTAAACCGGCCGCTACCAATGTACTGAACGAATTAACGGTTTTCATCGCAATCCGAAAAGACCGATAAATAAAAAGGAGATAAACAAGCATAACTGCAGCAGAACCAACAAAGCCGAGTTCTTCGCCAATTACCGCAAAAATGAAATCCGTGTGAACTTCCGGAATCATCTTAGGATATCCGTATGTCAAACCAGTCCCTAAAATCCCTCCGGACCCTAAAGCAAATAAAGACTGCACAACTTGATAGGCTTTACCATTAGGATCCTTCCACGGATCCAGCCAAATATCCACCCGGACTTGTACATGGGAATAAAGGAAATAACAAAGTGTCGATCCCGCTAAAAATAAAAACGCACCTAAAGCGATGTAGGTGAACCGCCCGCTCGCCATATACGTCATAATCACGGTGATGCCAAAATATAGCAATGCAGAACCAAGGTCACGCTGGGCAACCAACATTACCATGGCAAGCATCCAAACCGCCATAAGCGGAGCGATAAAGCGCGGCTGCGGAAGAACCAGCGGTCCGTACCGCCGGGTTGCAAACGCAATAACTTCCCTGCGTTCACTAAGGTAAGCAGCTAAAAATAAAATAACAAATAACTTGGCAAATTCGGATGGTTGAAAGCGAACAGGCCCTACGATAATCCAACTGCGATGCCCGCCAATGTCAACTCCAAATAGGATTGCCGATAATAATAAAATAAGTCCGATGCCGCCTAAAACATATTTATAACCAGCAAACCGATCAGGGTTTTGAAATATAAATACAGTTCCTGTGAAAACGGCCAATCCTATAACCAGCCAAAGAGCTTGCAAATAAAACAAATCAGAACTTAAACGCAATAATAATGTTAAACCCAGTCCGGTTAACACAGATGCGACCGGCAATAAAACCGGATCACCGTTATGACCGGTAGTACGCAAAAACAGGTGGACCAACAGAAAAGCCATCCATATTCCGGCTACAATTCCGCCAGTCGCATAATCAAGGCTTCCCTTAGCCAAAAAACTTACGGTCAATATACCGGATCCGGTTATTAAGCCGGAAATAAGCAATAAATTTCGTTCCTGTTTTCCTGTTTCCATATATTAAGCCTCATTTAAAACCAGTATCGCTGTAATATTATCATACCCGCCGCCATCATTTGCTTTTGCAACCAAATGTTCCACAGCGGCTGCGCCATCATCTTGCCCTTCTTTGAGATAACAAAGCAATTCTTTTTCATCAATCATATTCGATAAGCCATCCGTGCAAAGGAATAAAATATCACCTTGTTCCCAAGGGACAATCCCCGTATCAATCTGGATCATTCCTTCAGTGCCGACTGCCCGGGTCAGAACGTTGCGCCGTGGATGGTTATCCGCTTCCTCGGGAGTTAATTCGCCACGCGCTACGAGTTCCCAGACAAGCGAATGATCCGTCGTCAACTGCGAGAGCTTTTCTTTGCCTGAATCTAACAAATAAATCCGGCTATCGCCGACATGGCCCCAATATATCGTATTGGTTTCCAAATAAACAGCGCTTACCGTCGTTCCCATTCCTGTATAATCACTATGCTGCAAGGATTTCTCATAAATTGTCCGGTTTGCAAGCTGGATCGCCTCCGCCAACAGAACATCCGGTTTATACTCTCCCCCATGTTTTTCAACGAAATCTGTAATACAATGAACCGCTATTTTGCTGGCGATTTCTCCTGCCAAATGTCCGCCCATACCATCTGCGACAACAAATAAATGCGGTGGTTTAAAAAGATAACTATCTTCGTTGTTTTTCCTTACCTTCCCAACATCAGACTTCACAAATGCCAGCAACGCTTGTCACCCCTCAAATTTAAAAGTATTCCGGCCTACCTTGATTGAGTCTCCGTTTTTCAGTTGAACTTCTTCCGTAATAATCTTATCATTTTGATAAGTATGGTTCGTGCTTCGTAAATCAGCCAGCCAATAATAATTTTGATAAAATGTAATACAAGAGTGCTCATGCGAAACAAAATTATCATCGATCACAATATCATTATGAGTGCCGCGGCCAATAGCAGTCGTTTCTCCCAGCAAAATGATTTCTCCTGCTGGGTGTCCAGGAAACGCATCGACCACAATTAGCTTTGCAGGATTTCCTGCCCTTTGGATAGCAGATCGAGAATTGGGTGAAAAAGAAACTGTAGAATTACGAAAATCCTGAATAACCACCCGCACAATCCGATAAATGAAATAATAAATCAGGAATAAAAATATATATTGTAAAATTGAGCCGGCAACATTAATGATCCAAACTTTACCAGGCAATTTAATTCACCTCATAAACAATAATGGTATTGCCTAACCGGATCTTATCCCCCGATTTCAATTGCCAAAAAGTGATCCGGTGATTGTTAACGTACGTTCCATTCAAACTATTCGCATCATGCAAAACATGGCTGCCGCCATCAAAAGCGATATAAGCGTGAAGACGGGAGGTATTAATATCTGTCAGCGGCATTTCATTGCTTTCACGTCGGCCGATATGGATACGTCGAACGCCAACCGTTGCTTTTAAACCTGCATCGGGTCCTTCGACAACCGCCAACAGACCCGAAACAGCCGGAATCGGCTGCCGTGCTTCGAGACTCATTTTATTGAAAACCCGTGTAGCAGGCGACACATCTTGCGAAATGCTTTCTCGAACTTCTTGCCGGGAAGGCAGCGGTTCACTGAAAGATGCCAGGCAATAAATCCGTCCTTGATTACTTTCCTCAGCAAGCTTAATTTCCACCATAGGCGGCTGAGTCATAACATATTCCTTCTTTTTAGCTTCCACCGCTAAAAATTCGGCCAAATCCTGGCAAACGGTTTGATGATACGAAGCAATCCGGTCGAAATCCGCCGGTTGAAGATACACACAATATGCATTGGGAACATAAATGGAAGAGACCCCGATTGATTTTTCTTTTTCCATCGTTCGAACCAAAATTTTAGCAATTTCCACCGGTTGCAATCCACCGGATAATTTTTTATCGAAAAAGCCTTCAATATGTTTTTCAAAAAAATTTTCCATATTGCGGACAAACTTCATAGCAAACACCCCACTTGTCATATTCATATCGAAATTCAAAGATTTGAACGAGATCAGCTGTTAATTGGGTTTATCTCGTTAACAGCCTGTAATCCCCACAGGGCACAGGGACCCCGCCCTCTTAGGTCGGGGATCAACAGGCTATAACACTCGAAACCCTAAAGGGAAACTTCGGCTTCGCGAAATCAAAGAT
>JAGFXW010000190.1 GCA_017861495.1 Bacillota bacterium | reverse complement strand
ACGAGATAAAATGAGAAAGAGGGGGATTGACTTGGATAAACAGTTAGTTATCGCTCTAGGTGGAAATGCGCTTGGCAATACCCCTGAGGAACAGAAGGAGGCCGTCCTGGTGGCGGCCGGTCATATCGTAAACTTGGTCAAGGACGGCTATAAAATTGTTATCGTCCATGGCAACGGACCGCAGGTCGGTATGATCAATTTAGCCTTTGAACTCGCTTACAAGCAGAATTCAAAAGTTGCTGCGATGCCTTTCGCTGAGTGCTGTGCCATGAGCCAGGGCTATATCGGTTTTCATCTGCAGAACGCCCTGCAGAATACCTTCTTAAAGCAAGGCATGACGACTCATGTATCGACCGCCATCACCCAGGTCATTGTCGATCGCCATGACCCGGCTTTCCAGAAACCGACGAAACCTGTCGGCCTGTTTTATTCAGAAGAGGCGGCTCAGGAGATAAAGGCGGAAAGGGGTTATTCCTTTATAGAAGACTCCGGGCGGGGTTTCCGGCGGGTGGTTCCTTCCCCGGAACCGGTGGACATCAAAGAAAAAGGGACGATACGCTGTCTCATGAAAAATGGGGATGTAGTGATCGCCTGCGGCGGAGGAGGCATTCCCGTATATCGCGAAAATGGGTTGCTGCACAGTGTGGATGCGGTGATTGACAAGGATAAGGCCGCAGCAAAACTGGCCGACGTCATATGTGCTGACACCTTCATCGTTCTGACTGCGGTGCCCCGTGTCGCCATCAACTTTGGCAAACCGGATCAAAAGTGGCTGGAGCGCATCACGGTAGCGGAAGCCGAGCGTTATATCTCCGAGGGTCACTTTGCCCCAGGGTCTATGCTGCCGAAAGTGGAAGCGGCCGTCAAGTTTGTCCAGGCTGGATCAGGCAGGGAAGCGATTATCACGTCCCTTGACAATGCATACAATGCTGTTACCCAAAATAAAGGAACGATAATCTGTTCCGAATGACCAAGCAAACGGCCGGCTTAGCCGGCCGTTTGCTTGGTCATGAAAGAACCGCGCGCCGTTTCGATAGCGGCTGTATTGCAGTAATTGGGAAGAAAACAAGCGGAAAATTCTATAGACTGGGCCTTTTTTTATACCGCAGGGATAAAAATATCGTTTATTTTTATCTGGAGTACCGGATGACTACGACCAAAAAATAACGTATAATTTTTATTGTGAGATGGTATTGTAATGCTTGACCGGAAGAAAGTTTCCAGGGCAAACCCTGTGAGTGAACAGCAAAGTTAATGATTGGTCGGGCGTTTTTTCATTCTTGTAAATCCGGAAAGGCAGATGCGCTGATTGCCGTCATAGTTAATAATCTTAAGTAGGCGAAAACCTATGTTCGAAGAGCATAGGTTTTTAGGACATATGTAATAAAGAATGAGAGGGATGTAATTATGTATAAAGATCTTAATACTACTTTGCGAACGATTATGACTCCAGGGCCTGTCGAGGCTGAGCCGCGGGTTCTCCGTGCTATGTGCACGCCCATTGTTGGGCAATTTGATCCCGAGTTCACCAATATAATGAATGAAACGATGGAAATGCTGCGCAAAGTATTCCAAACTGAGAACCGATGGGCTTTTCCGATTGACGGCACTTCCCGGGCGGGTATTGAGGCCGTGTTGGCCAGTATCATTGAGCCGGGCGATGTGGTGTTGGTTCCCATATATGGACGGTTTGGACATCTGCTGGTGGAAATTTCGCAACGCTATGGAGCGGAAGTGGTCACCCTGGAAACGGGCTGGGGCGAAGTTTTTGCCCAACAGACCGTTATTGATAAGATTAAAGAGGTGAAGCCTAAAATCGTTGCGATGGTTCATGGCGAGACTTCATCGGGCTGCATGCAGCCGCTTAAAGAAATCGGCGAAGCCTGCAGAGCGTTGGATATTCTCTTCGTGGTGGATGTTGTCGCGACCATTGGCGGCACACCTGTAAAAGTGGATGAGTGGAAAATTGACGCGGCGATCGGCGGTACACAAAAGTGTTTGTCCGTACCGTCCGGAATGGCCCCAATCACCTTTAACTCCAGAGTGGAAACACTGCTTTTAGAGCGGAAGAAAGTAGAACGAGGGCTGGCCGACGCCAGTATGCAAAATAAGACCTTTTCCCGAATGATTCGTACGAATTATTTTGATCTTAGCCAATTGATGGATTATTGGAGCCCAGTCAGATTGAACCACCATACTGAAGCCACCTCAATGCTGTATGCCCTAAGGGAGGGGCTTAGGATCGTGCTCGAAGAAGGTCTTGAACAGCGGTTTAGCCGGCATAAGCTGCACGAAGCAGCTCTTATCGCCGGGCTTAAGGCTATGGGCCTTGAACTCTATGGCGATGCCGAAAATAAATTGCCTGTCGTGACGGCGATCAAGATACCGGCAGGAATCGATGGCGAAGCCGTTCGAAGTATGATGCTGAAAGATTTTGAAATTGAAATTGCCAGCTCCTTCGGCCCTTTGAAAGGAAAGATCTGGCGGATAGGCACTATGGGATACAGTTGCCGGCAGAAGAATATTTTGCACGTATTAGGTGCATTAGAAGCTGTTCTGCTTTGGCATAAGGCAGACATCAAGGTGGGTCAAGCTGTACAGGCTGCCCTTAAAGTATACCGCGAAAACGAAAGATAAGGAGTTTAAACAGGAGCTGTCCTTTGTTTTTCTGATTGCAGCGGCAGCGGCGGCGGTAGCGTTAACTGTGAGAAACAGTGATTTTCCGCATAACCGCAAAAAATCGGGATAGGATGTGGAACTATGGAATTTGATATTTGGCGATGGTGTGCTGCGCTAACCCCGATTGTGGTTTTGTTGATACTGCTGGTAGGATTTCGCTGGGGCGGGGACGAAGCCGCCTCCTGCGGTCTATTCACCGCCATCGCAACCGGTGCGTTTTTTTTCGGCGCCGGCTGGGATATGCTTGCTACGGCAGCGGCGAAAGGCATGTGGAACGCTATATCCATCATCATGGTGGTTTTCCCGGCGTTGGCAATTTACCAAGTTTCCCGCGAATCAGGCGGTTTCGCCGCTATTCGCTACGGCATGGAGCAGTTCAGTCCGGACAAGGTGCTGCAAATTTTGGCGGTGGGCTGGATCTTTGTTGGCTTTTTACAAGGAATTACGGGGTTCGGCGTACCGGTCGCTGTTGGCGCACCCCTGTTGGTCGGCCTGGGGGTTCGGCCGTTTACGGCGGTGTTGATCACTTTGCTGGGACAAGCTTGGGGCAATACTTTTGGTACTTTGGGGTTAGCCTGGGATGGCCTGATGGCTCAAGCTGACCTTAGCGACCCGGTTGTATGGCGGAACACAGTATTATGGACGGCAAGTATGTTGGGAATTGCCAATATCGGAGCGGGCTTTATCATCACCTATTTAGCCGGCGGGTTAAAGGGAATCAAACGTAATGGTGTTACTGTGCTGGCCCTTGGACTGCTGCAAGGAGGCGGGCAATTGTGGATAGCGCTCTCAAACCCGATGCTGAGTAATTTTATCGTAACGGCGTTGGCACTTGGATTAGTGTTTCTCATAGGCAAGCTGCCGTATTACCAGCGTCCGGCGGAAGATCCGGGTCCGGTCAGAAAAGCAGAATCCAACCCCTGTGAGACCGGAATGAGCATGCTGCAAGCCTTCTTGCCCTATATTTTTCTTACCGTTGTCGCTCTTGTTGTTCTTCTCCTGGGCGATGTAAAGAATTATCTTGGCCAATGGAAAATCGCACTGTCTTTTGTCGGCAAGACGACTGCTCTAGGGGTCGGAACTTCTTCTTACAACCAATACAGTCCGCTCGCGCCTTTCATCCATTCAGGGGCCTTTTTGCTGGTTTCCGCGGCTGCCGGCTATTATTGGTATTACAAGAAAGGCTATATCAGCGAAGGCGGTTGGCGGCGGATCCTGAATAATTCGTTTCTGCAGACGATCCCTTCGGCCATTGCGGTTCTTGGTCTCCTGGCCATGGCGAAGATTATGGATGACACGGGACAGACAGCGGTGCTGGCGCAAGGCGGAGCGGCGGCTGCCGGACCGTTATATCCTGTTCTGGCGCCGTTTGTCGGTCTTATCGGTACCTTTATGACAAGCAGTAACTTGTCTTCCAATATTTTGTTCGGTGGCTTTCAATACCAAGTAGCGGCCATTCTCAAAGTCGATACGGCTGCTATTTTAGCAGCGCAAACGGTAGGCGGGGCCATCGGCAGCATTATCGCGCCTAGCAAAGTATTGTTGGGCACAACGATGGTGGGCATCCTTGGCGAGGAAGGCGAGATTATCCGGATATTTATTTTTGTGGCAATGCTTGCCTGCCTGTTGGCAGGGCTGGCAATTTTCTTGATTTAGGCGGTGAGAGCATGAAGACGATAACGATGTTACCGGCCTTAAGTGTGCTGGCCTTTCCGGTCTTGTATTTTGCCGGCAATTCCGGCAGCCAGGCCTATTCGGCGGCAGGGTTATTCCTTTTACTCTTTGGGTTGATGACGCCTCTTGTTAAGAAGCTGTTGAGACGTCGATAATAAAATACAAGCCTGCAACTTATGGGATTTCTCATAAGTTGCAGGCTTTTTCACTGGTTGGCCGGAAAAGAAGAAGTTTCTTGTTGACCATAGATATGGATTTTTGAAGAACTGGCGGCAGCCGCTATAAGTTCGGCATTAGCGGTATTTTTCAGGCAGGCTTTTTTGTCTAAAGCGGACAAATGGACGTGAACGATTTATCCGGTATGGATGATGAAAAAAATGGCGAAGCACCGTAAAATAAAAGATAAAGATACAATATTCGAAAAAGTTTGATAGAAGGACAATAAAAGGAGCGTTTGTTAGTATGAACAGTCAAGATTTGGTGCTGGTAAACAAAGAGGAATTGCATCAGTTGATTAAGAACAAGGTGATGAAAGCCGGCTTGAAAGAAGATCATGCCCAGGAAGTGGC
>JAGFXW010000046.1 GCA_017861495.1 Bacillota bacterium | reverse complement strand
GCCTATCGGTCCCGATCCGGGTCCGCCGCCGCCATGCGGAGTGGAGAACGTCTTGTGCAAATTGAAATGAACCACGTCAAATCCCATATCGCCCGGCCGGGTAATCCCCAAAATAGCGTTGGCGTTGGCTCCATCATAATACAGCAGCCCGCCGGCGTCATGAACGATCTGGGCAATTTCCTGAATATGCGAGTCAAACAAGCCTAGGGTATTGGGGTTTGTGAGCATGAAAGCCGCCGTCTGCGGACCAACCGCCTTGCGCAAGGCGTCCAAATCAACTCCGCCGTCGGCAGCAGACGGGATTTCCACCACTTCCATGCCGTTCATCGACACCGTTGCCGGATTGGTCCCATGCGCCGAATCCGGAATGATCACCTGGGAGCGTTTTTCGCCTCGGCTTTCATGAAAAGCCCGGATCAGCTTAATCCCGGTTAATTCGCCATGCGCCCCCGCGACCGGCTGCAGCGTGCAGGCGTCCATGCCGGCGATTTCCGCCAGATAGGTTTGCAATTCATACATCATACCCAGAGCGCCCTGAACACTTTCTGCCGGCTGTAACGGATGGATTTTGGCAAAACCGGGCAGGCGGGCAATCTGTTCATGCACTTTAGGGTTATATTTCATGGTGCAAGACCCCAAGGGATAAAAACCGGTATCAACGCTATAGTTGCGCCGGGAGAGAGCGGTGTAATGACGGACGGTTTCCACTTCACTGACTTCCGGCAGCTCCGGAGGAGCCCCGCGCAGCAATTCCTTTGGAATGATGTCTGTAATGTTTTTTTCCGGCACATCGGAAACCGGCAAATTTGCGCCAATCCGTCCTTTCCGGCTCTGTTCAAAAATCAACGCTTGATAACTGTAAGAGCTGCTCACTTTTCTCCCCCCAATACGGCCACAAGTTGATCAATTTCTTCTTTGGTTCTTTTTTCGGTAACGCAGAAAAGCATCCTTTCGCTGCCATCCGCAAAAACTTCATCCGTTTCTGTTATGTTTAGTCCGCCGATGATCCCCTGTGACAAAAGCCTTTTTTGTATTTCTTCGGCCGGTACCGGCGTTCTAACCACAAATTCATGAAAAAACGGGCTGGTAAATTCCAAGCTATATCCCGGCAGAGCGGCAATTTTTTCCGCTGCATAGTGGGCTTTTTCCGCACAGAGCGTGGCGACATTTACTAATCCCTGTTTGCCAATCGCCGTTAAGTAAATGGCCGCAGTCAACGCGCACAGCCCTTCATTGGAACAGATATTGGAATAGGCCTTTTCCCGCCGGATATGCTGCTCCCGGGCTTGCAGCGTAAGCACAAATCCGCTGTTTCCTTCCTTGTCTACCGTCCGGCCAACAATCCGCCCCGGCATCCGGCGCATCCATTTTTCCCGGACTGCCATAAAACCGAGATACGGGCCGCCGAAATTCAAGCCGAGCCCCAGCATCTGCCCTTCGCCGACCGCAATATCCGCTCCGTAATCGCCGGGAGGTTTCAGGATTCCCAAAGAAATCGGGTTGACAGCCAGAACCAGCAATCCATCTTGCTGATGGATTTCCTCCGCGATCCCGCCAATATCCTCAATGCAGCCGAAAAAGTTGGGCGATTGCAGCAAAATGCCCGCCGTTTCCGGCTTTACCGCAGCCAACAAAGCCTGCTTATCGGTAACTCCGTTAGTCAACGGAATGACTTCTAGCTGAATTCCCAGATCATACGCATAAGTCGCCAGCACCCGCCGGTAAAACGGATGAATTCCGGCACCGACGAGAACCTTTTTTCGCCCCGTGGCGCCGCAAGCCATGTGCATCGCTTCCGCCAATGCGGTAGCCCCGTCATACAAAGAAGCATTGGCAACGTCCAGCCCGGTCAACTCACAGATCATGCTCTGGTATTCCCACAACGCCTGTAAAGCCCCCTGGCTGATCTCCGCTTGATATTGCGTATAGGCGGTCGTAAATTCCGAACGGGACGCCAAATCGCTGACCACTGCCGGAATAAAATGATCGTAGGCTCCCGCCCCCAAAAAACAAGGGGCAGAATCAACATCCACATTCTGCGCAGCAATTTTACGCATATGTGTTGTTAAGGCTAGCTCACTCAACGCGGGAGGCAACCGAAGATCCTCTGATAAACGAATCGCCGCCGGAATATCGGCGAACAACTCGTCAACATCAGAAATGCCGATCCGCGCCGTCATAGCCTTCCTGTCTTCTTCCGTTGCCGGTAAATAATGCGCGCCGCCCATCATGCTTTCTCCTTAATCAGTGCTTCATACTCACCGGCACTTAAAAGGCCGCTAATCGCGGAAAGATCCGTCATTTCCAGTTCAGCAATCCAACCGCCTCCATAAGGATCCTGGTTCACCGTGCAATCCAACCGCCTCCATAAGGATCCTGGTTCACCGTTTCCGGGCTGTCGGTTAACACCTCGTTTACTTTGCTCACCGTGCCGGCAACAGGAGCAAAGATATCCGATACCGCTTTCACCGATTCGATGACCGCCAGATTACCGTGTGCCGCCAGTTTTTTCCCGATGGCTGGAAGTTCAACAAACACAACATCGCCCAGTTCGTTCTGGGCAAAATCGGTTATTCCTACGACTGCTTTATTGCCTTCAATCCTCACCCATTCATGGTCTTTCGTATAGCGCAAATTGTCCGGAATATTCATCACTATTTCCTCCTAACATAAAATGGCTTTTTCACAACGATTGCTTCAACCGGCTTATCGCGGATTTCAACATCCAATCGGATCCCCGCCATAGCCAAATCCGCTTCAAGCAACGCCAATGCGAAATTTTTATCCAAGGTCGGAGCGTAAGAACCGCTTGTCACTCGTCCCACCGGGCGGCCGAACTGTTGGCAAAGGTAGCCCGCACGGGCAATGCCTTTGCCAACCATTTCTATTCCAACAAGCTTTCTGCTAATCCCTTTATTGACAACTTCTCGTAACGCCTCTTGGCCAACAAACGATTTTTTGTCCAACTTTATGAATTTATCCAATCCGGCCTCCAAGGGAGATATCGTTTCGGATAGCTCATGCCCGTACAATGGCAGCCCAGCTTCAAAGCGCAGTGTGTCCCGGGCTCCTAAGCCTATTGGAACCAACCCATCCGGTTTGCCGGTTTCCAATAGAGCTTTCCATAAACCAACTGCATCGCCCGCATTGCAATAAATTTCAAAACCGTCTTCGCCGGTATATCCGGTCCGCGAAACCAGACAGCTGATCCCGTTGATCGATACATCACGCTGCAGCCAATAATACCGAATTCCACTCAGCTTGGTGAGTGTTAATTTTTGCAAGATCAGTTCAGCCCGTGGTCCTTGAAGCGCCATCTGCGCAACTTTGTCGGAAATATTCTTAACCTGTACGTGATAATTCTTTGCCTGTTCCGAAATCCAGGCAAAGTCCTTCTCGATATTCGCGGCGTTCACGACCAAAATATATTCATCAAAAGCCAACCGGTAAACCAATAAATCATCGACTGTGCCGCCGGCCGGATAACACATGGGCGAATAAAGGATCTGATTAACGGCCGTTTTCGTCACATCGTTGGTAATCAGGAAGTTAATCATTTCTTCTGCCTGCTGGCCCGTAATTTTGATATCTCCCATATGGGATACATCAAACAGGCCGGCTTTTGTGCGAACCGCAGCATGTTCTTCGAGAATGCCTGTGTATTGCACCGGCATCAACCATCCGCCAAACCCGATCATCTTTGCTCCACTAGCAACATGGAGGTCATAGAGCGGGGTTTTTTTCTCCTTCTCCTGCATCCTGTTTCGCCTCACTTTCCTGCATCGACTTACAGCCAAAGAAAACAAAAAAGACAGACAATAAGCGTCGTCGCTTACTCTGTCCTTTTACCTGAGAGATTGCAGCATAATCATCAGCTACCCCTTCGGCGACCGCTTTGCGGTACTCTCCAGAGATTGTCCGGTTAAGGTCCTTTTGCCTGAGAGATTGTGGCGGTACATTGCTCCTTCGGCGCCGTATGTTCATTGTGGCGGTACATTGCTCCTTCGGCGCCGTATGTTCCTGCGGACTCTCCCTTAACCATCATCCAAACAAAATATTCTTTTTACCATAACACTACGTAGTGGAAGACTTGGTATAGAACAAGCTCAAATTGTTTCATTATTTAGTTTATTCTACATAAACAAAACAGTTACCTGCCAAGAAAAAAGATTTTTATCCAGCAGGTAACTGTTTTTGTTTATTACACCAGAATTTTTAATCCTCTTAGATGTCCAAGCCGGCTCCTTCTGTCCACTTACGAGCCAATTTCTTATACATTCTGAGTAAAGGTGTCGCTTCTTTCACCGGAAATACCTTGGTTTTTTTGCGCTCGTTTAATGCCGCTGCCACTTCTTCGGCAGTAGCCGAAACCCCATTGAGTCCAACAATATCCAGCGTACGGGCGGCAATATCCATTTTTATAATGTCGCCATCTTCCAAATACGCAATCGGTCCGCCTTCAATCGCCTCCGGGACGATGTGCCCTACTGCCGGTCCACGCGTAGCGCCGGAAAAACGGCCGTCGGTAAATAACGCTACACTGCTGGCAAGCTCAGGCATATTCCAGAGGGCTTCTGTTGTTCTGAGCATTTCCGGCATCCCAGAACCTTTTGGTCCTTCAAAGCGGATAAACATTGCTGTTTTCGGGCTAATTTTTCCGGCAAGCAATTCGGCTACCGCCTCTTCTTCAGAGTCGAAAACCCGTACGTTGCCCGTAAAATTATGAATGGCCTCGTCTACTCCGGATAATTTGATCACCGCTCCTTCCGGGGCAAGGTTTCCTTTCAGGATCTTAATATTTCCCTGTGGTTTGACCGGATCCTGGCGAGTTTTGACAATTTCACTGGCGGAGACTTTATAATTGGCCAAGTAACTGTTTACTTCCTTAAACCAGCCTGTTTGTTCCAGTTGATACAGGTTTTCACCGACCGTTTGACCGGTAACCGTCATAGCATCCAGGCAAAGGATATCCTTCAATTCACGCATAAGGGCAGGAACGCCGCCACCGTACCAGAATAAATCAGTTGGCCATTTTCCGCCTGTTTTCAAGCTAACCAATACGGGAACTTCGCGGTTAATCGCGTCAAATTCCTGCTGATCGATGGTAATACCCACTTCACGGGCAATAGCCGGCAAATGCAGCAACGCGTTCGTAGAACCACCCAGCGCAGCATGAATAATCAAGGCGTTGGTAAAATTCTTTTTGCTGATGAACTTGCGGGGAATTAAATTATTCTTTACATTTTCGATGATTTGACGGCCGGACCGGCGGGCATATCGCGTCAAATGTGCAGTGTAGGCAGGAGCCAATGCGTTCCCTGGCAATGACATACCCAGTGCTTCGGACATGCACTGCATTGTACTGGCCGTGCCGATAAACTGACAGGCGCCGGCGCTCGGACAGCAGTTCATGGAATAATACATCAGTTCTTGCTCGCTGAGCTCGCCTTTTGTATATTTGTCGCCTGCACCATAGAGGATCTCTGAAGACATATAGTCAGGGCCGCTGAGCATGGACCCGCCGCAAACGTGGAGTGTAGGCATGTCAAGGCGCATCATCGTGATTAACTGCGCCGGAACCGATTTATCACAAGAGGACATAAACACACTGCCGTCATACGGTGACGCCATGGCATGAATTTCGAACATAAAGGACATAATTTCCCTGCTTGCCAGCGAATAATTCATTCCGTCATGCGCCATGGCAATCCCATCACAAATATCAGTAACTGCATAAACAGCCGGTTTTCCTTGTGATTCGTAAACGCCGATTTTAGCTTCTTCCGCCAAGGTTCCCAAGTGGACGCTGCCCGGATGGCTGTCGCCATGAACTGTATCGATGAGAATTTGCATTTTCCCTAAATCAGGCGCATCCCATTGCATTCCAGCCCGCAACCCATCTCCTTGGTAATTGACTTTCCGTAAATTTTGACTGCGACAACAACTCATTTTCCATGACCTCCTACTATTTTATCCTTTACACGACCTGTAATACTTGATCCGCGGCGCCAACACCCACAAGGTTCAGCGGCTCGCTTCATGCCCAGGAATAACAGGCCGTGGTTCGAATCCTTACCTATTTTTCGTACGTTGTTAACTTTCAACGATCCGGAAGAAGCTCCAAGACTTTTCGTAATGAATTACTTTTCCCGAAACCGCCTGCTTTCGTAACCAAGTGCAAACCATTGCAATGATCCCCGACAACTTTGCCGAGCGGTATTCCCGGAAGCAATTCCCGTTCTAATGCAATTACCGAAATTTCCAAAGTATTACAGATGCTTTTCGCGGTTCCGCCACCGGATGTAACCAGGTTCAGTACTTTGTATTGTTCAACTGCAGCCTTCGCAATCCGACCCAATAAAGAGGATACCAGAAGGCCAAATTTTTCAACCTGCTGAGATAAGCTTAATGCTCCGGCATCATTCCGGTTCTCCAAAAGAGTATCCATTACAACCACCGGAATTCTTTTCGCCTGCAAGGTTGCCCCTATCCGACCTATCACTCGCTCAAATTCTTCCTCCACTCCGCCCTCATAAATCAACGCGGACTGAACGGCAATCAACTCCGCACCAGGATAGTTCAACACGTCAAAAATTTGTTCTGCAGTAATCTTGTTTAACGTCCCCGAAACGATCAGCGTTCCCTCTCGCAAGTTTGCAGGGTCCAATTCAATGGGCTTCCAAGCAATCGACAAACTACCCGCTAAGCCTGCTGATCCTACTGTAAGATAAGGAATTTCCAATTGACTTAAGGCGATCGCAATAAAGCGCAAATCCTCATCAGTCACCGCATCAATGACAATCAGTTTGACACCAGCCAGATGCAATTCAGTAATTTTTCGAACGAGATTTTCTCTACCCTGCCGTACTTCCGCCAAATTTAATACGGCAACCGGTTCGGCAGGATCCAATTTGATAACCGAAGGAATGTAGCATACCGGTACGGGAACACAGCAGTCGCCCCATTCTTGAACAATCTGCAGATAGCCATTTTCCACAATTCTTCCATGTGCAGGATAGGATGGGACAATAATTGCCAAAGAAAGGGACAATGCATCCATCATTGCTTTCACTTCGGAAGTAATGCATCCACGAAGCGTAGAATCTATTTTTTTATAAAAATGCCTAAACCCTAGATCCTGCAATTTATTGCATACTTGGTAAACACGATCATAGGCTATCTCCGGCGAGACTTTCCGCGTGTCAGTATTAACGGCGATCACATCGGTCATATTGCAATAACTTACGACCTCCAGATGATTCAATATGACTTGGACATCATGCCCAAATTTACGAAATTGTATCCCCGCGTCATTGGCTCCAATCAGATTATCGGCCACAATTGCCAGGCGTTTCATAACTTTCACTCCATTCGGCTTTCGTTATAATTATATGCATATTTTATGCCAAGTTTTTTTCTCTATATTATTACGATTTAATTTCTTATAGTTACTGCCTTTTTTCTGCATAGCAATCCATTTTCAGTTTTCTCCTCAGATATAAATCATTGCAAAAATAAAAGCCTGGTATATGCAAAAGAAAATATACCCGGCTAAAAATCAGCTATTAATTAAGTTTTTTACCATCTTGCAAATTGTAATCATTTATTTCATTTTGCAATTCTTTCATTTTTCGCCAAACTGTAGTCGTGCTGATCCCTAACATTTTTGCTGTCTTATCTTGATTTCCTGTTTCACGCAACACTTGCGAAATGATTGCTTTCTCCATCTCCTCTAAAGTTCCCTCCGGCACCACCCGAACCTTGTTATCCGAATGATTGAAATCAAAATCCAACACTTTCTTTATGTCTTCGACTTTCACAACCGGATCTTTTTTCATTACCATCATACGTTCAATAACACTTTCCAGTTCCCTTACGTTTCCCGGCCATTCATACTGCTGCAAGAGGTTTATCGCTTCGGCGCTAAATTTCAAACGCTGCCGGGACAGCCTGTTACTCATTTTATCGTTAATATTTTCAACCAAACGAGGGATATCTTCTTTTCTGGCAGCGAGAGGAAGCAAACGCAATTGCAGTATATTAAGACGATGATACAGATCTCGCCGAAATAATCCTTTTTCTATCAGCTCCGGCAAATTTCTATGCGTTGCCGCAATAATCCCAACATCCACCGGAATAACCGTATCCCCGCCGACACGCATAATGACTCGTTCTTGAACAACCCGCAGCAGCCTGGCTTGCATCGCTAATGAGATTTCTCCAATTTCATCCAAAAAAATGGTCCCTGTATCCGCTTGTTCGAACAACCCTTTTTTTCCATTTTTGCGCGCGCCGGTGAACGCCCCATATTCATAGCCAAAAAGTTCACTTTCCAGCAGACTTTCCGGCAGCGCAGCGCAGTTGACAGCTACAAACGGACCTGCAGCCCGCCTGCTATGATTATGGATGCTTTGCGCGACAATCTCTTTGCCGGTTCCAGTTTCGCCAATAATAAGAACAGAGGAATCAACACTTGCATAACTTTTAGCGATTTCCAACATTTCCTGCATATTTTCATTGACGGTAATAAAATCTTCAAAACAATACACGGCTTTATGACCGCTTTTCTCCGGAGATTTGCCCGTTTTTTCTTTGAAAGGCTGGGATGATTTAAAGATCGCCAACACAGCACCAACCGTATGTTTACGTATAATTACCGGAACCACTCGGCAGGCCAACTGTTTATCCGATCCTTCGGCAAACGGCATTACTCTGGATTGGCCATATTGCATGGCGTCCTCAAAATTGATATCAGGAAAAATATCAGCAGCAAAATATCCCAGTAATTGTTCTTTATTCATCTTTAAAAATTTTTCTGCCACATGATTTACATACGTAATCTTCCTTTGATCGTTAATCGCTATAATTCCTTCACCCGTAAATTCGATAATGTTTTTGATTTGTTCTAATTGCGCCCAATTTCTTCGTCCTTCCGAAATCAGCTCCTGCACCTGCCGCACAGATTTCAGCAGTGTTTCCTTCCCCACCGTGATGGGAAAATACGGCATTTTATCTAGCCCACCGTTCCGCTGTCCGTCACTTGGATCGACAACATCCAGTACTTCCTGAACCATGGCTTGAATCGCAGTTGCACCTTCGCCGGGGAGTTTTGGTAAAGGTTTTGTGTGAATTCCCATTATTTCGGCAATCGTTTTGATCTCATCCTGAATTGTATCCGCAATTATCCCTATAAATTCATTATTATGCTCCTGACCATCTTCTTTTTGTGCCAGGAATTTCTGCACAAGCTGCAGCCCTTTCAGGATATCGAGATCGCTAGGCCGGAGAGAAACTAACGGAATGTTGATCGTTGGTTTTATGGTGCTTGCAAAAATCGCATGACAAATAAGCGCGTCAGCTCCTTTTTCACAAAGCTGCTGAGCAATGATAACCGCATCGTCCTTCGAAGCTATGGCAATATGAATTTTTTCTCCCCATTCGGTAAATAACTTTAGAGCGTGCAGCGAAAATTCTTTATTGGGAACAATAAGTGCAATTTTATTGGTCTGCATAGCCAGCTTACCTCCCAGCCCTTAAAATCGGCTTTAATTAAATACCTTTTGGGAAAATTTTATTTATCCTGTATAATAAGATATTATCCACAGGATTACAATATTATCAACCTAATTGTGAGGAATTTATGAAAAAACTTTTACCCCATGAATATTCCGCGCCGATCTGGCGGTCCATCCTGGAGTTTGACCTGATCGAGGAGAACGACAAAATCTTAATTGGCTTATCGGGCGGCAAAGACAGCATGTTTTTGACCTATGCCCTGTCCATCATTCGCCGGTATGCGCCAATCCGCTTCGATTTGGCCGCAGTGACCATCGATCCAATGTTCACTACCAACTTTGATATAACCGCTTTGGAACGTTTCTGCCGCGAACTGGATATTCCTTTTATTAGCGAACAAGTGAATATTGCCGCTGCCATTGCCGAATCCGGCAACAAGTCGCCTTGCTTTACCTGCGCTTTTTTCCGCCGCGGCGCAATTAACCGGATCGCCAAGGAAAAAGGCTTTAACAAAATCGCCTATGCCCACCATCATGACGATGCCGTGGAAACCTTCTATATGGAGCTTCTTTATTCCGGCCAATTAAAAACGTTTCTGCCCAAAACATATCTCGACCGTACCGGACTTACACTGATACGGCCTCTCCTGTATTTCCGGGAAATACAGCTTGCCCAGTCGCCATCGCTGCATGGCTATACGCCGGTCGCCAGCCCTTGCCCGTACAACGGAAAAACAAAACGCCAGGAAATCAAAGAACTGCTGGTAGAAATGGAAAAAAGCAATCCCGGTCTGTATACACACCTGGCTTCGGCGATGCGGGCGAAAGAAACGGCGGAACTTTGGCCGGCCGCCCCAACAAGAGAGGAATTGAAGGCCAAACATATGGCCTTCTGGCGTAAAGGCAAACCAAAATAATGTACTATTGTTAATTATTCCTAATATAAACGTTCAAAATGTTACATACTGTGCATGTTAGAAAAACATATTTACAACCGTGCAGAGTTATGCTATTCTAAATCAAGACAATATTATACATCATATCGGCGATGACAGGAATAGTAGCTGGTGCGGGTTTCTTTGCAGAGAGTTGGGATTGGTGAAATCCAACAGAAACACAACAGTGAAAGCCTCCCTGGAGCTGTTAGCTGAACGAGCGTCAGTAAGCGCGACCGTACCTTGGCGTTAACAAGACAAAGTGAGCCCATGCGGCTAATTCAGGTGGTACCACGGGAAGATAATCCCGTCCTTTTCAGGACGGGATTTTTTGGTGCACAAAAAAACATATTTTTTTTCTGGTGCACATAAGTTCAACCAGCGGCCTCCACCGTCGCCATGAAAGATCGGTGCAAACCGGGTTTTCTAATCTACCTTTATTTATCCATTTTAAAAAATTAACGATAAGGAGTTGTTTTTATGAAAAAATTACTCGAATTATTAGAGAAGGATTACACCCAGACTCCGGAGACACTCTCGAAATTGCTCGGACGTCCAGCGGAGGAAATTGCCGCGCAGATTCGCCAGTTGGAGCAAGAGAAAATCATTGTTAAATACCATACAATTGTCAACTGGGAAAAAGCCGGCGAAGATGTAGTTTCGTCTATCATTACCGTGCGGATCACGCCACAGCGCGAAGTAGGTTTCGATGCGATCGCCGAGCGCATTTACCGTTTCCCGGAAGTCAGAAACCTCTTCTTGTTGTCGGGAGCATTTGACTTATTGGTTATGGTCGAAGGAAAAACCATGAAAGAAGTCGCCCACTTCGTCTCTACCAAATTGGCAACGATCGAAGGCGTTATCAGCACAACCAGCCACTTTGTCCTCAAAAAATACAAAGAGGAAGGCGTAATCATTGAAGACCGGGAAAAAGACCGCAGACTGGTGGTGACACCATGACCTGGGCCGACCGTATTTCCCCCACTGTCAAAGCTATCCCACCTTCCGGTATCCGCCGGTTTTTCGACATCGCCGCCGAGATGGAGGACGTGATTTCCCTCGGCGTCGGCGAACCGGATTTTATCACGCCCTGGCACATTCGGGAAAGCTGTATCCACGGCTTGCATCTTGGCTATACTTCGTACACCTCCAACGCCGGTTTATTGGAATTGAGGGAAGAAATTGTCCGCAAAATCCAAAAAGACTTTGACGGCCTGACCTACAATCCCCGTACAGAAGCCTTGGTTACGGTTGGCGTCAGCGAAGCCTTAGACCTGGCAATGCGCGCCATTCTTTCTCCCGGAGATGAAGTCCTCATTCCCGAACCTTGCTACGTTTCCTACCAGGCTTGTACACTCCTGGCCGGCGGTGTTCCTGTTCCGGTAGCGACGACCATGGAAAATAATTTTCAGGTAACCGTAAAGCAACTGGAAGAAAAACTGACAAGCCGCACAAAAGTTTTGCTGTTGGGTTATCCGAATAATCCTACCGGCGCCATCTTGCCCCGACAAGAATTGATAGCGATCACGGAGTTCGCGAAGCGCAACGATTTAATCGTTATATCCGACGAAATCTATGCCAGCCTCACCTACGAAGGGAAGCATACTTGCGTCGCCAGTTTACCGGACATGAAAGACCGGACCATTCTGTTGAACGGCTTTTCCAAATCGCATGCCATGACCGGTTGGCGGATCGGCTATGCGTTAGGAAACCCCGATTTCATCGGCGCAATGACGAAAATCCATCAGCTCACAATGCTGTGCGCACCCATTACGGCTCAGTTTGCAGCCCTTGAAGCGTTGCAAAACGGTGACAGCAGCGTCCAAAAAATGGTTGCGGAATATGATACCCGCCGCCGCTTCATGTTCAAAGGCCTGCGGGAAATCGGTCTGAATTGTTTTGAACCAAAAGGCGCATTTTACATTTTCCCGAGTATCAAAGAGACCGGGTTGACTTCACTGCAGTTTGCGGAAGAACTCTTGAAAGCGGAACGGGTCGCCCTTGTTCCCGGCGATGCTTTCGGAGCTTGCGGCGAAGGTTTTATCCGCTGTTCCTATGCAGCATCCTTAGCCAAACTAACGGAAGCTCTGGAACGGATTGACCGGTTCATGAAAACCAGCCTGCCGCGCCTTGTAAAGTAAATTAAAAGGATACTATCCAACGCTTTGACTCGGTTGCTTGACCTCAGCGTTTGGATAGTATCCCTTTATTTTTTATTCGTACTCACCTTTGTCAGCGTTCTGCCAAAAGGTCGGCGATAATCTCGCGTATCTCCTGTTCAACGCTGTGGGGAGCATACACACAGCCCCACCCTTGCTGGAACTGGAACAAGCCATCATAGGCAACATCGTGGTAGGATTGCAATACATGCGGTATTTGGCGTTCCTGCAAGATAGAGTCTAGTAATCGCGCTTCAATTTCGTTTTGCAGTACGGCGACTTTTACATATTCATTCATAATAAGCGTTCCCTCCGAAGTTATTGAAGGATGCGCCGGGCGCCCAAATAACGCGGCTGCCAATAAGGATCACTCATGCTCCGGATGGCAATGCCACGGCTTGAGGTAGCGCTGATAAATTTATTGTCGCCTAAATAAATTCCGCTATGGGATACACCTTTGTCGGTCGTAGAAAAAAACACCATATCACCGGCCCGGAGTTGTTTTCGGGCAACCGCTGCTCCGGATTTGTACTGAATATCAGCCGTCCGGGGCAATGTTATGCCATGCTTTTTATAAACATACTGTACAAACCCGGAACAATCAAAGCCCCGTGGAGTGGTCCCACCATACCGGTATGGCACACCAAGATATTCAAACGATGTATTGATAACTGCTTTTGCCTTCGGAACCATGGCCTTATCCTCCGGCATAGTCTTGTTCATCAAAGCCTGATATGTTTTGTCTTCGACGATACCGGTTACAATTAGCTTGTGGTTTTTTTGAAACGCTTTAACTGCGGTCGCAGTTTTCGCAGTAAACATTGGCCCTTCCGCGACGGCCCGGAAACCGGCCTGCCGAAGTTTGCTGTTGATCGCAGCCACCTCAGTTCCCTGGTCGCCTTCGGAGTAATAATAACCGGAGGCCGATACAGGATTGAACCAATTCATGCTGATAAAAACTGTTGAGATTAGTAAAATTCGTATAAACCTACGCATTATCACACCCTCCGCTCAGTTTTTAAGTATTATACCCAAGCTCTATTTGCGGCGTTTTTGCAGCTCAGCCAGCAACTCGCTGGGAGCAACATTGTGGAACGCTAATAATACGAGGCAATGATACCACAGATCCGCCATCTCATAAAGCAATTCTTCTTTGCTGAGGTTTTTCGAAGCAATGACTGTTTCGGTCGCTTCTTCGCCCACTTTTTTCAGAATTTTATCCTGGCCTTTTTCAAACAGGTACGTTGTGTAGGACCCCTCTTTGGGGTTCGCTTTACGGTCACTGATGACGCCGTAAAGTTCATGCAGGATCGTCGATACCGACTGCCCATAAATTTGCGCCGGGTCGACAATTTTTTCCGCCTGTTTTTCTTCACTCAACAAACTCCGGCTGAAACAGGAAAAAGTTCCTTCGTGGCAAGCGGCTCCAACTTGCGTGACTTTAATCAGCAGCGTATCGGCATCACAATCGTATAAAATATCATGGACTTTTTGAATATGGCCGGAAGTCTCTCCTTTTTGCCACAGGCTCAACCGGCTGCGGCTGTAAAACCAGGTTACGCCGGTTTCGAGCGTCTTTTGCAGTGATTCCTTGTTCATATAGGCCATCATTACTACTTCATTGGTTGAAACATCCTGGACCACAGCCGGGATCAGCCCGTGGGCCCCAAATTTCAATTCATCAAAATTAATCATAACCGCACCTCCAGATTCCGTTGCCGCAAATATTCTTTTACTTGGCGGACCTTGAACTGCCCATAGTGGAATACCGAAGCAGCCAATACCGCATCGGCTTTGCCCGCCGTTAATACATCATAAAAATGCTGCAATTCGCCCGCTCCGCCGGAAGCAATAACCGGCACGTCGACCGTTTCAGAAACCAGGCGGGTAAGCGGAATATCATACCCGTCTTTTGTTCCGTCCTTATCCATGCTGGTCAGCAAAATCTCTCCCGCCCCAAGGTCAACCGCCTGCCGGACCCACTCCAACACATCGATGCCAGTCGGAGTCCGCCCGCCATTAATGTACACTTCCCATTTTTCAAAACCAATCTGCCGGGCGTCAACCGCCAGCACGATGCACTGCCGGCCGAAACGGGCCGCGCCGTCGGCAATTAATTGCGGATTTTTGATCGCGGCCGTATTCACCGATACCTTATCAGCGCCGGCCTGCAGCATTTTGCGGATATCGTCTACCGTCCGGATTCCGCCGCCCACGGTAAACGGGATAAACACCTCTCCCGCAGTCCGATGAACCACGTCTACCATCGTGTTCCGTTCATCGGAAGAAGCGGTAATATCGAGGAAAACAAGCTCATCGGCCATTTCCCGATCATAAACGGCGGCTAAATCCACCGGATCGCCGGCATCACGCAGGCCGACAAAATTCGTACCTTTTACAACCCTGCCGTCTTTTACATCCAGACATGGAATAATTCGTTTTGTAAACATTATACCACATCCTTCCTGGCGATGCGGATTGCTTCCGCCAGCGACAGCGCTCCGGTATAAATCGCTTTGCCGACAATAACGCCCTCTATTCCTTTACTGCTTACCGCAACCAAGTCGATAATATCCTTGATGTTGCTGACGCCGCCAGAAGCAATAACCGGTATTCCGGCCTTTTCCGCCAATTCTACCGTCGCCGTAATATTTACCCCGCTAAGGGTTCCGTCGCGCGAAATATCCGTATAAATAATTCGTTGGACCCCTGCCGCCGCCATCCGGACAGCCAGCTCACCGGCAGCGACTCCGCCGGAAATGCCCCAGCCATCCACTGCAACCTGTCCATCGCGGGCGTCAATTCCCACCACAATCCGGTCGCCGTACAAACGGCAGGCGTCCGCCACCAATTGCGGCTCGCGCACTGCCACCGAACCCAAAATCACACGCCGCACACCGGCCGCTAAAACTTGTTCTATGTTGTCCAGTGTGCGGATGCCGCCGCCCAATTGCACTGGAATAGTGACGGCTGCCACAATGTCCCGTACCACATTCAGATTGCGCGAATCACCGGCCAAAGCGCCGTCTAAATCAACCACGTGAAGGTATTCTGCGCCTTCCGATTGCCAGCGGCGCGCCATATCGGCCGGATATTCGGAAAATACCGTTTCCTGGTCAAAACGGCCTTCAGTCAGCCTTACACACTTTCCGCCGCGAAGATCTATTGCCGGAAAAATAATCATACGCTCATCCCCTTAAACCCCTCTAAAATCAGCATCCCTACACTGCTGGACTTTTCCGGATGGAATTGAACGGCCTGCACATTGCCACGACCGACAGCGGCTGTTACCGATCCGCCATAGTCAGTCACCGCCGTAACCAATTCCGGATCATCCGGTACCGCATGGTAGCTGTGGACAAAGTAAACGTACGAATTTGCCGGTACAGTGGCAAACAATGGACTTGGGCGTTCAATGCGGATGCTATTCCAGCCCATATGAGGAATTTTAAATCCCGGCGCCACAATTTTACGAACCATTCCGGGGAAAATCCCCAGTCCGGCAACACCCGGATCTTCTTCGCTCCCATCAAATAACAATTGCAACCCCAAACAGATACCGAGAAACGGAACGCCGGCTGCTATAACCTGGCGAATAACCGGGACAAGGCCGGACTTCTCCAAGTTCCGCATACAATCGCCAAACGCGCCAACCCCCGGCAGAACTACATGATCCGCAGCAGTGATAACCTGGGGATCACTGGTAATCGTCGCATCAGCGCCCAGTTTCGCCAGCGCTTTTTCCACGCTATATAAATTCCCCATCCCATAGTCAATAATTGCAATCATACTCACAGTACTCCTTTTGTAGACATGACGCCTTGAATTCTCGCATCGATTTGTACCGCCTCGCTCAAAGCCCTTCCAAAAGCCTTGAAAATGGCTTCCACACAATGATGCGCATTTTTTCCCGCTAACAAGCGGACATGGATCGTCATCCCCGCGTGCACCGCCACAGCCCGAAAGAATTCTTCCGTTAATTCACTGTCAAAACCGCCGATAGCGGGAGCGGAAACTTCCGCCGAATAAGCCAAATAGGGGCGCCCGCTGATATC